>NZ_QTVP01000004.1:0-143365 GCF_003460645.1 Faecalibacterium sp. OF04-11AC
TATTTTGAATTCCCCACTATATTTTTTCTGTGGTATTCCCTTTGGCATACAAAAACACCCCATTTCCTAAACAGTATACCATACTGTCTAACAAATGGGGTGCAGTTCATTTTCACAGCATGGCCGTTTTTCTCCCTTAGGAGCGCTTGAACTGGTTCCAAATGGTCAGCAAGGCTCCAATGGCACCAATAATACTGAGAAATTGTCAAGATAAAATAATAAACCAGCTTAACAGGTGAAACTGCTAGGCTGGTTTTGCTTTTTATGATATTTTAAAATCATCAGGTCATGGTTCAATTTTGATTTTGTCTTTTGCAAATCGAAAAAATCAAAATTTCCCTCTTGCAATTCTCAAAATCCGTGCTATAATATTAAGGCAATCGTTTCCAAGGCCGCTCGACGGGGTAGCCGATATTGAAGGTTGTGATGGGCACATACATTAAATATGGCCCCAATAAGTCAGAACCAGAATTGAGGTGAAAAGAATGAAACAGGGTATCCATCCGAACTACGTTGACTGCACCATTACCTGCGCTTGCGGCAACGTCATCAAGACTCGTTCCACCAAGCCCGAGATCCACGTCGAAGTTTGCTCTAAGTGCCATCCCTTCTACACTGGTAAGCAGAAGCTGGTTGACACTGGCGGACGTGTTGAGCGCTTCAACAAGCGCTTCGGCCGTAAGTAATTACTGGTCTTTTCTCAGCGTCGTTCCCTGCGGGGAGCGGCGCTTTTTGTTTTGTGCAGGCGTCGTTTTCTGCCGCAATGGGGCGTCTTGCGGAGTTTACACTTCTTTGCCTTATTTTGAACACATTTATATCCTAGAATATACCAACAATAAAGCATAAGATGCTGAGATAAGGAGCGTTATTCTGTGATCGAAGTATCCCATCTCACCAAAAAATACGGCGGTCATCTGGCGGTGGACGATGTCTCGTTCACGGTGGAGGACGGCCAGATCTACGGTCTGCTCGGGCCCAACGGCGCGGGCAAGTCTACCATTATGAATATCCTCACCGGGTATCTCTCGGCTACCAGCGGGCAGGTAACGGTGGCGGGGCACCCGCTGCCGGAGGAGGCCGACGAGGCCAAGGCCTGCGTGGGCTATCTGCCGGAGCAGCCGCCCCTCTACCCGGAAATGACGGTGGGGGAGTACCTGAACTTTGTGGCAGAGCTCAAAAAAGTCCCTCGTGCCCAGCGCAAGGAGCAGGTGCTCCGTGCCGCCCGGCGGACGGGGCTGGAAAAAGTGCTGCCCCGGCTCATCCGCAGCCTGTCCAAGGGCTATAAACAGCGGGTGGGCATTGCGCAGGCTCTGCTGGGCAGCCCAAAGATCATCATTCTGGACGAGCCGACCGTGGGCCTGGACCCGGCGCAGGTGATCGAAATGCGCAAACTCATCCGGGAGCTGGGCAAGGCCCACACCGTCATTTTGTCCAGCCATATCCTCAGCGAGGTGCAGGCGGTCTGTCAGCAGGTGCTCATCCTTTCCAAAGGCAAACTGGCGGCCTCCGGCACCCTGCAGGAGCTGACCGCGGACGGCAGAAGCCTGGAAGAAGTCTTCCTGGCCCTGACCGGGGCACAGACCGACCCGGAAGAAGAGGAGGAACCCCATGACAGCGATTTTTAAACGGGAGCTGAAAAGCTATTTCCATGGCATGATGGGCTATGTGCTCACGGCTTTTCTGCTGGCAACCTCCGGGCTTTACTTTCTGGCGCTGGATCTGGGCTATGGCATGACGGATTTCAGCTACTACACGCTCTACCGCACCATTTTTATCCTGCTGCTTTATATCCCGGTGCTCACCATGCGCTCGCTGGCCGAGGAGCGTCGCAGCCGCACGGATCAGCTTCTTCTTACCAGCCCGGTGTCGGTATGGGGCATCGTGCTGGGCAAATTTTTTGCCATGGCGGTCATTTTTGCGATTCCCTGCCTCGTGGATGCCGTCATGATTTTGATTCTCTGGGGGCTGGGCAGCACCACCACGGCACTGGCGGCCAACTTCGCGGGCCTTTTATGCTATTTTCTGCTGGGCTGTGCGGCCATCGCCATCGGGGAGTTCCTCTCCGGTCTGACGGAGAATCAGATCATTGCCGCCGTTATGGGCGTGGCAGTGCTGCTGCTGGCCTACATGATGCCCAGCCTGCGCACCATGTTCAACGCGGGCAGTGCCGTGGCGCTGGCGGTTTTTACCGGGCTGGCGGGAGCATCCTCCGTGCTGGTGGGGCTGCGCACCCGGAGCTTTACACTGGGATGTCTGCTGTTCGCGGCCCTCTGCATGGGGCTGTCCGGCCTCTTCCTTTTAAAGAGCGCCTGGCTGACCAGTGCGTTCAGCACGGTGCTGAGCGCGCTGTGCCTGTTTACCCCCTTTGAAGAATTCGTCAACAACAGTTTTTCTCTCCCGACGCTGGTGTATTACCTCTCGGTGACGGGGCTGTTCCTGTTCTTTACGGCGCAGAGCATCGAGAAGCGCCGCTGGAACTGAGAGGAGGAAAACGGTATGAAATTGAATTGGAACAAGCGGAAGAAAAGCGAAGCAGCCAGTAAAATCTTCCGCAGCGGAGTCTATTCCGCAACGGTCACGGCGCTGGTGTTGGTGCTGGTCATTCTGCTCAACCTCATCGTCCGGGCCATCCCGTCCCGGTATACGGAGTGGGACCTCTCGGAGGCGGGGCTCTACACCCTGAGCGACAACTCCATTGAGGTGGTCAAAAATCTGACCCAGGACGTTCAAATTTATTATCTGGCGGAGACGGGCAACGAGGATGTCATCCTCTCCAAGCTGCTGGATCACTACGCGGCGGAGAGCAGCCACCTGAGCTGGGAGCTGAAAGACCCGGCCCTCTACCCGACCTTTGCCACCCAGTATGGGGCCACAGATGTGACCAATGGAAGCCTCATTCTGGTCTGCGGCGAAAACAGCACGGTGCTGGATGCCGCGGACCTCTACGAAGAAGACTACAGCAACTATTCCCTCACAGGTACTTCCAGCGTAACCTTTGACGGGGAAAACAAGATCACCTCGGTCCTCTACCGCCTGACCAGCGGGGAAGAACATCACGCCTACTACACCACCAACCACGGGGAGCAGACGCTGACGGATACCCTGACCAGTGCACTGGAAAACCAGAACCTGACTCTCACCGGGCTGGATCTGCTCTCGGACAGCATCCCGGAAGACTGTGACCTGCTCATCATCAACAACCCCGTGCAGGATTTTGCTTCCGCCGGGGCACTGGTGGACGAGATGAGCGACCTGCGCGGCTACCTGAGCCGGGGCGGCAAACTGCTGATCACCACTGACAGCTACAACCGCACCCCCAATCTGGATGCCCTGCTGGCAGAGTTTGGCCTTTCCCGCACGGAGGGTCTGGTGGTGGAGGGGGATAGCAGTCATTCTATGAACGGCTACCCCACCTATCTGCTGCCGGATTACGCCTCTGCGGTGGAGAGCGGCGTGCTGGACAACGTGGACAAAAACCGTGGTGTCCTGCTTCAGATGGCCCAGGGCATCGCCCTGACCGAGACAGAAGACGTGATCTCGGAAGCCCTGCTGACCACCTCCGCTGAGTCCTACAGCAAGACGGCGGGCTATGAGATGACGACCCTTACGCAGGAGGACGGCGACCCGGACGGCCCGTTCACGCTGGCGGCCTACGCCCGCAATGAGAACACCGAAGCGGAAGTCATCTGGATCGACTGCGGCAATATGGATAACGAGGGCATCTATCAGGTGCTGCCTGGCAACGTGACGTTTCTGCAGGCCTGTGCCACCACCCTGGCCTTTGAGGAGAGCACGACCCTCATCGAATCCAAGGCACTGGAGGCAGCCCCGCTGGAAGTGTCCAACTCCACCTCTGTGGCGCTGGGCCTGACCTTTGTGATCATTCTGCCCGCTGCGGTGCTGGCGGCAGGTGCCGTTGTGGTCCTGCTGCGCCGCCGCAAGTAAGGGGGCAGAGCAGATGCAGTACCCGAAAAAGAAACCGGAAACCGCCGTTTTGCTGCTGTTGCTGGGCCTTGTGGTGCTGGCGGGCATCGCGCTGGCCGTGCTGACGGCATCCAACCGGAAAGCCGAACAGGCTGCCAGTGAAGCAGCCGACGGCAGCATCCCGGTGCTGGCCATCCCGTCGGATACAGTCCGGAAGATCCAAATGGAAGCGCGGAGCGGAACCCTGACGCTGGCGTATGCCAATGGAAGCTGGTCTCTGGCGGAAGACCCGGACTACCATCTGGATGAATCCTCCTGCAACGCCATGCTGACCGCCGTTTCGGCGCTGAACGCCAAACGTGAGTTGCAGGAAGCAGCCGGGGAGGACTACGGCTTCTCCGCTCCGCAGGCCACCGTGACCATCACCACGGACAGCGGCGAGGAAACACTGGTATTCGGAGCCCGCAATGCCGTCACGGGGGATGTCTACCTGCAAAAGGCAGGGGAGAGCGCTGTGTATACGGTGGCGTCCTCCAAGCTGAACTGCTTTTTGAAAGACAAAGCTGCCCTTTTTGGCGCGTTCAGCCCGGCGGGGCTCACCAGCTCGGCCATCGAGGCAGTCTCCTATACGCTGGCCGATGGAGAGACGGTCTCCCTGAAAGCCATGTCGGAGCCGGTGGAGAGTGCAGGCAGCGGCACAAGCGAGGCGGCCTCGGACAGCACCGCCTATCAGACGGTCTGGCGGCTGGAAAATGACCCCACGGCAGACCTCGACACGGACAAAACGAATGCCATCCTCACGGCGCTCAGCAGTTATGTCAGCGGGCAGATCACCCCTGCGGATGGTGCCGACCTGGCCGCGGCCGGGTTTGACACCCCGCTGGTGACCGTGCAGGTGACCACGGCGGAAAAGACCGTCACCCTGCGCTACGCCAGCGGCATGGACGGCTATTACCTGATGGTGGAGGGGGATGGTTCCCTCTATACCGTGGACCAGAGCACGGTGCAGGCGCTTCTGCTGCCAGAAAACGCATTGAAACCTGAATAAAATCACGCAGCGTGCGCCACACCAAAATTCCGGTGCGGTGCATGTTTTTTTGTTGCGGGATGTAAAGTTTCGGCAAACATCGGCAGAGTGATTGACATTTTGGCAAGGATTGATTAAGATAGACGGGACAGGGCAGAATAACTGCGCAATATTACGGTTGTCATGGATGTTGTGCGGGGCTGGGTCACCCTGGTACGAGGGATGGGGTCAATACCCTGTCTTTTTTCGTATCTGAGTTTAAGGAGGATAATGGAATTATGGACAACTCGGTGATCGTTTCACTGCGAGACATCGTGGTGGAATTTGATGGTCAGCGCATTCTGGATGGGCTGAACCTCGACATCCATGACAAAGAGTTTGTGACGCTGCTGGGCTCTTCCGGCTGCGGCAAAACCACCACTCTGCGCCTCATTGCAGGTTTTCTGGAGCCCAATGCGGGCCAGGTCCTGCTCAAAGGCGAGGACATCACGGGCGTGCCGCCCTACAAGCGCCCGGTGAACACGGTGTTCCAGAAATACGCCCTTTTCCCGCACCTGAACGTGTTTGAGAATGTGGCCTTTGGCCTGCGGCTGAAAAAGATGGACGAAGAGACCATCCGCCGCAAGGTGCGCGATATGCTGGAGGTCGTGGGCCTGAAAGGCTTTGAGCGCCGCAGCATCAGCCAGATGTCCGGCGGCCAGCAGCAGCGCGTGGCCATCGCCCGCAGTCTGGTCAACGAGCCGGAGATCCTGCTGCTGGACGAGCCTCTGGGCGCGCTGGACCTCAAGCTGCGAAAAGAGATGCAGCTGGAGCTGAAGCGGTTGCAGCGCGAGATGAACATTACCTTTATCTATGTCACTCACGACCAGGAAGAGGCCCTGACCATGTCGGATACCGTCGTGGTCATGAACGGCGGCAAGGTGCAGCAGATCGGCACCCCGGAGGATATTTACAACGAGCCCAAGAACGCCTTTGTGGCGGACTTCATCGGCGACTCCAATATTGTGGACGGCGTGATGCACAAGGACTTCCTCGTCTCGTTCTCGGGTGTGGATTTCCCCTGCGTGGACCGCGGCTTTGCCCGGGAACAGAGCGTGCAGGTGGTCGTGCGCCCGGAGGATATCGAGGTGGTCTCCCCGGTGGAGGGCCAGCTGACCGGTGTGGTCAACGATGTGATCTTCAAGGGCGTCCACTTTGAGATGCATGTGGACTGCGAGGGCCGCGAGTGGCTCATCCACTCCACCCGTGCCTGCACGCCGGGCGAGACCATCGGTATGCGGATCGGCCCCAACGAGATCCACATTATGGCGCGGTCCGAGGGGTGATGCAGCCATGATGAAGATTTATGATAAAAAACTGGCGTATCCTTACTTCTTGTGGATGACGCTGTTTACGGTGGTGCCGCTGATCATCGTGGTCTACTATGCTTTGACGGATGGCAACGGCAACTTCACGCTGGACAATCTGGCCTCCGTCAGCGGCTACAGCTCGGTGTTTGCCCGCAGCCTGCTGCTGGCCCTCATTGCCACGGTCATCTGCCTGGTCATTGCGTTCCCGGTGGGCTACTTCCTCTCCCGCCTGCGGGTGAACAAGCAGCACATCATGCTGATGCTGGTCATGCTGCCTATGTGGATGAACTTCCTGCTCCGTACCTATGCCTGGATGGGCCTGCTCAGCGTCAATGGCCCCGTCAACGCGGTGCTGGGCCTGTTTGGCCTGGGACCCTATACCATGCTGAATACCTCCGGCGCGGTGGTGCTGGGCATGGTGTACAACTATGTGCCCTATATGATCCTGCCGCTGTATACCAGCATGACCAAGATCGACCAGAGTCTGGTGGAGGCGGCCCAGGACCTGGGCGCTTCCACCACCAAGACCCTTGTGCGTGTGCTCATCCCCATGAGCGTGCCCGGCATCAGCACGGGCATCACCATGGTGTTTGTCCCGGCGGTGTCCACGTTCGTCATCAGCCGGATGCTGGGCGGCGGCTCCAACCTGCTCATCGGCGACCTGATCGAGATGCAGTTCCTGGGCAACAGCTATAACCTCAATGTGGGCTCTGCCATGAGCCTGGTGCTGATGATCATTGTCCTGCTCTGCATGAGCTTTACCTCGAGCTTTGACGAGGATGAGATGGAGGGTGTGTCCTGATGAAAACAAAACATCTGCGTCTGATGCAACGCGCCTACATCATCCTGTTTTTCTGCTTCATGTACCTGCCCATCGCCTATATGATCGTCTTCAGCTTCAACCAGAGCAAGGGCTATTCGCTGTTCACAGGCTTTACCCTCAAATGGTATGTCAGCCTGTTCCACAATTCGTCCATCCTCCACGCCCTCTGGGTGTCCATTGAGGTGGCGCTCCTTTCCGCCGTCATCGCCACGGTGCTGGGCACGGCGGCCTCCCTTGGCATTGCCTCCATGGGCCGCAAAAGCCGCCTGGTGGTGACCAACATCACCTATATCCCGGTGGTCAACCCGGAGATCATCACCGGCATCTCGCTCATGCTGCTGTTTGTGGCATACCAGCGCTTTACCGAAGGGGTGGACTTCCTGCCCGATACCATCATGGGCCTGCCCACGCTGCTCATCGCGCACATTGCGTTCAACGTGCCGTACGTCATCTTCAACGTGACGCCCAAGCTCAAGCAGCTGGATATCCGGCTGTATGAGGCAGCGCTGGATCTGGGCTGCGACCCAAAGCAGGCATTCTTCAAGGTCATCCTGCCCGAGATCAGCCCGGCGATCCTGTCGGCGTTCCTCATCTGCCTGACCTATTCCATTGATGACTTCATGATCTCCTACTTCAACTGCGGCACCGTGGAGACCCTGCCCATTGCCATCTACTCCATGACCCGTAAAAAGGTCAGCCCGGAGATCTATGCGCTGTCCACCATCATGTTTGTGGTCATCCTGAGCATCATCCTCATCTCCAACGCCATGGAGAGCCGTGAGTATCGCAAGGACCAGAAAGCGCTGAGAGGGGGAGATGCTGCATGAAACAGATGAAACGGCTTGCCGCACTGCTTCTGGCTGCAGCGATGGTGTTCTGTATGCCGCTTTCGGCATTTGCCGCGGGCACCATGGAAGTGAACGAAGATGTCTCTGTTTCGGACGATTACGACTGGACCCGCTTCAAGGGCCAGAACATGACCCTGAACGTCTACAACTGGGGTGAGTATATCTCCAACGGCTCGGACGACAGCGTGGACGTGGTATCGGCCTTTGAGCAGCTGACAGGCATCAAGGTCAACTATACCACCTTTGATTCCAATGAGTCGCTCTATGCCAAGCTGAAATCCGGCGCGGCCGATTATGATGTCATCATTCCGTCGGATTACATGGTGGCAAAGATGATCGCTGAGGGGATGCTCAAGCCCCTGAACTATGACAATATCCCCAATTTCCAGAACATCGACGAAGTTTACCGCAACGCGGATTATGACCCGGAAAATGCCTATACCGTGCCCTATATGCTCTGCACCACGGGCATCATCTACAACACCACCATGGTGGACAAAGCGCCCACCAGTTGGGCAGACCTGTGGGATGAGCAGTATGCAGGCAATATTCTGATGTTCAACAACAGCCGCGACGCCTATGCCATTGCGGCATTCAAGGCAGGGAAGAGCATCAACCCGGAATCCACCGAAGAGGTGGACGAGGTGGTGGAAGAGCTCAAAGCTCAGAAGCCCCTGGTGCAGGCCTACGTCATGGATGAGATCTTCGATAAGATGATCGGCGGAGAGGCTGCCATCGGCGTCTACTATTCCGGCGATGCCATCACCATGATCGATGATAACCCGGATCTGGCCTGGGTCTTCCCGGAGGAGGGCAGTGTGCTGTCGGTGGACAGCATGTGCATCCCCGCCACGAGCGAGCACCAGGAAGCCGCCGAGATGTTCATCAATTTTATGTGTGAGACGGATATTGGCAAGGCAAATGCGGAGTATATTGGATATACTACTCCCATGGAATGCGTCCGCGAAGTGCTGGACGAAGACCTGGCCGACAGCGAGATCGCATTCCCGCCGGAAGAGATCGAGGCCAAGGAAAAGGTCTTCACGGCCCTCAGCGATGATGTCAACAGCGAGTTGGACATCAAGTGGAGCGAGATGAAGAGCTACAATGAGGGCGGCAGCGGCTATCTGTTCCTGCTGCTGTTGCTTGCCATGGTGGCGCTGGCCTGCTTCAACATCTGGCGCAAGGTCCGCCGCCGCAGCCGCAACATGTACTGATTTTTCTCCCGGACCGATCCTGACAGGCTGCGCCGTAACAAGCGCGGCCTGTTTTTGGTCTGCCGCAGACAGAAAGGAACCTAGGATGGAAACGACCGAACGACTTGAATATTCCGAGAAGATGACCGCGCTGGATGGCGACAGCGATTTCCGCCGCCAGCTCAAGCCCAGCGCGCTGCTGCGCTATGTGGAGCAGATCTCTGCCGACCATGCCCGTGCCCACGGGATGGATTACCAGTTCTTCCAGGAACGGAACAACGCGTTCCTGGTGGCCAAGACGGCGGTGCAGATCACCCGGCGGCCTGTGCGGTCCGAGGAGTTTACCCTGACCACGGCCTGCGAGGTGTTCCGGAAAGGCGCCATGAAGCGGCTGACGACCCTGACTGACGCAGAGGGCAACCGACTGGCGCTGGTGGACTGCCGTTGGATGCTGGTGGATACCCAGACCGGACGGATCCTGCGGGGGCCCAGCTGGACGGCAGAAAATTTCCAGAATGAGTCCCTCCCCGAAGAGCTGCCGCAGCTGGTCCACAAGGGCAAAGACCTGCTCCCGGCCGGAGAGTGGACGGCCCGCTACTCTCTCTGTGATCTGAACGGCCACATCAACAATGCGGTCTATCTGGATATCGCCTGTGATGTGATCCCGATGGAAGTGTGGCAGACCCGGGAGCTGAAATTCTTTTCCATCAAATATCACCGGGAAGTGCCGATGGGGGAGAAGATGGAACTCTTTTATGCCCCTGTGGAGCAGGGCTGGTATGTGCTGGGCCGTCGGGAGGAGCACGCTGCCTTTGAGTGCTACCTGGAATTTGGTGCCCCGGCGGAAGAAAACGGACAGGTTACAAAAATTAAAAACTGATTACAAAAAAATTACAAAAACCCCTTGCAAAATCCGACACAAAGAGTTACAATATAGTTACAGAAAGGAATGCGACGCCTTTCTGGTTCATGAAATCTTTTTCTTCTTGTTTTTAAAGAGATACCGGGTGTCGGGCACTTCCTCCTCCAGCTGTTCTCCTTCACAGCTGACAGTCCCCCGCACCGCACAGGCGGTATCTCGCTTCGTGTGCAAAAAAGCTCATCCTGAAACAGGGATGAGCTTTTTTGCACCCTGAATTTAAGAGATCGGCCAGCATTTCCAAAATAAAGTGTGACTTTGCGGCAAATTCTCTATACAAAATGTCTGTTTTTCTCTGGCTTGGTTTTATAAAGTTTGTTTTGTATTTGCCGGGCTTTTGTGATATGATATAGACAATCATTTTGAGCATGTTACAAGCTTTGTAAGTGAAAAGGATTTGTTGTCCTGACGGGCTGCAATGAGAGAAAAAGGAGATTTAGAATATGGCTTATTTTTACGAAGAACCTTCCCGCACTTTTGGCGAGTACCTGCTGGTGCCGGGCTATTCCTCCGCAGAAAATATTCCTACGGCTGTCAGCCTGAAGACCCCGCTGGTCAAGTACCGCAAGGGCGAGGAGAAGTGCCCGCTGGAAATGAATATCCCCATGATCAGCGCCATCATGCAGTCTGTCTCCGGCGATAAGCTGGCCATTGCACTGGCACGCCAGGGCGGTGTTTCGTTTATTTACGGCTCTCAGAGCATTGAGAACGAGGCTGCCATGGTCCGCCGTGTCAAGAGCTACAAGGCCGGTTATGTCGTCTCCGACTCCAACCTGGCTCCCACTGCCACCCTGCACGACGTGCTGGAGCTGAAAGCCCGCACCGGCCACTCCACCATCGCCATCACCGCCGACGGCACCCCCAACGGCAAGCTGCTGGGCATTGTGGCTTCTCGTGATTACCGCGTCAACCACACCCCCGATGACGCCTCCGTCACCACGTTCATGACCCCCATCGAGAAGCTGGTCACTGCTCCGGAGAACACCTCTCTGCACGACTGCAACAACATCATCTGGGATAACAAGATCAACACCCTGCCGCTGGTGGACGCTGAGGGTAACCTGAAGTACATCGTCTTCCGCAAGGACTACGATTCCCACAAGCAGAACGCCAACGAGCTGCTGGATGCCAACAAGAGCTATGTGGTTGGCGCTGGCATCAACACCCGCGATTATGCCGAGCGCGTGCCCGCACTGGTCGAGGCCGGTGTGGACATCCTCTGCATCGACTCCTCCGAGGGCTACTCCGAGTGGCAGAGCCGCACCATCGGCTGGATCCGTGAGAACTACGGCGACACCGTGAAAGTCGGTGCAGGCAATGTCGTGGACGCCGAGGGCTTCCGCTTCCTGGCCAAGGCCGGCGCGGACTTTGTCAAAATCGGCATTGGCGGCGGCTCCATCTGCATCACCCGCGAGACCAAGGGCATTGGCCGCGGCCAGGCCACTGCTGTCATCGAGGTCGCCAAGGCCCGTGACGAGTACTTCAAGGAGACCGGCATCTATGTGCCCATCTGCTCCGATGGCGGCATCGTCCACGATTATCACATCACTCTGGCTCTGGCCATGGGCGCGGACTTCGTCATGCTGGGCCGCTACTTTGCCCGCTTCGACGAGAGCCCCACGAACAAGGTCCGCATCAACGGCCAGTATATGAAAGAGTACTGGGGCGAGGGTTCCAACCGTGCCCGCAACTGGCAGCGCTATGACCTGGGCGGCTCCACCAAGCTGAGCTTTGAAGAGGGCGTGGACAGCTATGTTCCGTATGCCGGCCCGCTGGCTGACGGTGTCCAGACCA
The DNA here is from genome assembly GCF_003460645.1 of Faecalibacterium sp. OF04-11AC. Taxonomy (NCBI): domain Bacteria; kingdom Bacillati; phylum Bacillota; class Clostridia; order Eubacteriales; family Oscillospiraceae; genus Faecalibacterium; species Faecalibacterium sp. OF04-11AC. The sequence goes on from NZ_QTVP01000004.1 coordinate 11,881, forward strand.
CCCTGTACAAGGTCAAGAGCACCATGTGCAACTGCGGTGCCCTCTCCATCCCCGAACTGCAGCAGAAAGCCAAGCTGACCGTCGTTTCCTCCACCTCCATCGTGGAGGGCGGCAGCCATGACGTTATGCTGAAGAACGCCACCCCCAGCATCATCAACGGCTGATAAAATTTGAAAGATGCAAAGCTGCCTGGCACACTGCCGCCGGGCAGCTTTTTTGTATCTTCTGGCTGTGACAGTAAAAAGATTTTACCGAACCACAGTCCCTTTTTTACAAAAGGCCTTGCACCGGGCCAAAAACCATGCTATAGTGTTACCAACACCCTGTCATGACAGGGCAGATTACACGCCCGGCCAGCCCTCTGCGCGGCGTCCCGGGAAGTTTTTCAGGCGGCAGGACCGCGCGGTATCCTGCCGGATGGAGAAAAAAGAGAGGAAACCCCCATGGAAGAGATCAAAGTTGTTCCGTACATTCCGGACGAAGATTATGATAACCCCGCAATGGTCGTGGATTTTTATGAGTTCACGATGGCCAACTGCCTGTTTTTGAACGGCTTCAAGGATACTACCTCGTGTTCGATATGTTCTTCCGCAAGAACCCGGACAATATGGCTATTCCATCAGCGCCGGCCAGCGCAAGCTGACCCGCTTCCTGCTCAACTATCACTTCAATGAACAGGACATCCAGTGGCTGCGCACCAAGGGCATGAGCGAGGAATTCTGCAATTACCTGCGCACCTACCGCTGGAAAGGCGATATGTACGCCCTGCCTGAGGGCACGGTCTGCTACCCCCATGTCCAGATGGTCCGCATTGAGTGCGACCTGGTGGGTGCCATCCTCATTGAGACCTACCTGCTGCAGACCATGAACTTCCACAGCCTCATCACCACCAAGGCCACCCGCGTGGTGGGCCTGAACACCCACACCCCCCGCAGTGTGATGGAATTCGGCACCCGCCGTGCACAGGGCGAGAGCGCCGGCAACGATGGCGCTTATGCGGCGGTTCTGGGCGGCTGCATTGGCACGGCCAACTGTCTGGCCGAGATGAAGTATGGCTCGGATGTCAAGGCCGTGGGCACCGTGGCACACAGCTTCATCGAGTTCTTCCCGACGGAGTTTGACGCGTTCAAGGCTTTTGCGGATACCTACCCGGATTCGGTCAGCCTGCTGCTGGACACCTACAACATTATGGAGAGCGGTCTGCCCAACCTCATCAAGCTGGACGACTACCTCATTGAGAAATATCCCAATGACCCCAACCGCCGTGTCAAGAGCGCCCGCATCGATTCTGGCGACCTGGCCCGCGGCTCCAAGCGGCTGCGCAAGGCGCTGGACGCGGCTGGCAAGCCCTATATCAAGCTGGTAGCTTCCAACGGTCTGGATGAGAAAAAGATCGCCAACATGGAGCTGTATGAGCACGCCCACTTTGATTCTTACGGCGTGGGTGAAAACCTGATCACCTCGGCTTCCGACCCCGTGTTCGGCGGCGTGTACAAGCTGGTGGCCGTCAAGCAGGCGGATGGCAGCTATCAGCCCAAGATGAAGTGCTCTGATTCCGCCAGTAAGGCCATCATCCCCGGCAAGAAGATGCCCTGGCGACTCTACGATGAGAACGGCCAGGCACAGTGCGACCTGATCGCCATGGATGGCGAGGTCATTGAGGCCGGCAAGCCCGTGACGATGGTCAACCTGGACCCGGATGCCATCGAGCGCACCATCACCATCACCCCCACCAGGGTCAAACAGCTGCTGGTGCCCCATATCCTGAACGGCGAGCTGGCCATTGAGCTGCCCTCCATCGCGGAGAAGAAAGCTTACATTGCCCAGCAGCTCACCGAGGAGACTTGGGAAACCGAGCTGCGCATCGAGTGCCCTCACAAGCACTATGTCAACATGACCCCGGCTGTGGCAGAGTGCCGCTCCCGCATGTACGCGGAGCTGCACGGCGGCAAAGTCTAAGAGCAGTTCTTGACAAAGAACGGTTTCTATTGTATTATAAGAGCTGTCGTAAATCGGCAGCTCTTTTCTGTGCCACTGTGGTGAAATTGGCAGACACGAGGGACTTAAAATCCCTTTCTGGAAACAGAGTGCGGGTTCAAGCCCCGCCGGTGGCATGAAAAAATCCCTCTCAGCATTGCTGAGGGGGATTTTTCATTGCCATGATTATTGTTCCATCGCATGGAACCGTTCCAGGAAGCTGTGCTCCACGCCCTCGGATTTGTAGCCGGGCATGGTATCCAGCGCCACGGAGTGGATGCTGCGGAAGATGCTGTTTTCAATGTTGGGGTTGTCGCGCTTGAGGCGGCGGAGCAGGATCTTGACTTCCTGCCGCTTGGAGCCGCCGCCACCGTTGTCGCACATGGTGCAGTTCTCGGTAAAGCGGCAGGCGCACTGGATGAATTCCAGGTCATTGTAGCGCTTCCAGGCCAGAATATCTTCTTCCCGGATGCAGTACATCGGGCGGATGAGGGTCATGCCGGGAAAACTGGTGCTGTGGAGCATGGGCGGCATGGCCTGCAGCTGGGAGCCGTAGAACATGCTCATGACGGTCGTCTCGATCACGTCATTGAAGTGGTGGCCCAGCGCGATTTTATTGCAGCCCAGCTCCTTGGCCTTGCTGTACAGGTGGCCCCGGCGCATCCGGGCGCAGAGGTAGCAGGGGTTTTTATCGGTGTTGTTTGCCACCGAGAAAATATTGCTCTCAAAAATCGTCACCGGAATGTGGAGCAGCTCGGCGTTGGACTCGATCTTCTGGCGGTTGATCTCGTTGTAGCCGGGGTCCATTACCAGGAAAACCAGCTCAAAGGGGACATCGCTGTGCTTCTGCAGCTCCTGCATCAGCTTGGCCATCAGCATGGAGTCCTTGCCGCCCGAGATGCAGACGGCGATCTTATCATTTGCCTGGATGAGCTCATAGCGCTTGACGGCGACAATGAACGGGGTCCAGAGCTCTTTGCGGTACTTTTTGATGATGCTTCGTTCAATCAGCTGGTAAGGTTCCAGTTCGCGTTTCATGGGTACAAATTCCTCTCTTTTTCTGGGGCTGTTTTATTTGGTTTCTGTCAGTCCGCGGTAGCAGCGGTCAAAGGCGGCCAGAAAGCCGCGCAGGTCTTCTTCGGTGGTTCGATGGCTCAGGCTGACCCGCCAGGAGGACAGGGCATTGCGGCGGTCCCGGCTGACGGCAAAGACCGCGCGGGAGGGGAGCCCGTCTGACGAGCAGGCGGATTTGACCGAGACGCAGACGCCCTCTTCATTGAGCTCCCGCTGGAAGACCGTGCCCTTGACGTCCTGCACGCTCAGGTTCAGGATGTGGGGGATGGCGTTCTCCGGGCTGTTGATGCGGACTTTGGGATACTTGGCCAGCTCGGTGCGGAGGAATGCATTGGCCTTTTGGACGGCCTCGGCATGCTCCGGCAGCTGCTCCACGGCCAGCTCCAGTGCCAGCGCCAGCGAGGAGGCCAGAGCCACCGTCGGGGTGCCGCTGCGGTAGATGGTGGTGCTCTCTCCGCCGTGGATGAGAGGCTCCAGCGCCAGATTCCGCCGTTTGAGCAGCAGGCCGATGCCGTTGAGACCATAGAATTTGTGGGCTGTCAGGCTCATGGTGTCCACGCCCTCAAACGAGACCGGAATTTTGCCCACGGCTTGGGTGGCGTCCACGTGCAGGTGGCAGTGAGGGTGATCTTTCAGGATCTCGGCAATCTCCTGCACGGGCTGCACCACGCCCAGCTCACTGTCCACCATCGTGACCGCCACGACAATGGTGTCCGGGCGAAGCAGCTCTTTGAGATGGTCCAGGTCAATGGTGCCGTCCCGCTTGATGTCTACCAGGTCGATCTCATAACCCTGCTCCTGCAGAGCGGTCAGGGTGCCGCTGACAGACGAGTGCTCCAGCGGGGTAGAGATGATATGTTTGCCCGCATGGCGGGAGAGCCGGGCCAGCCCCTTGAGGGCAAAGTTGTTGGACTCGCTGGCACCGGAGGTGTAGATGATCTCGGCAGGCTGCACCCGCAGCAGCCGGGCAATGGTCTGGGTGGCGTGGTCGATCTCGGCCTTGGCGTCTAACCCGGCCTGATGATGCGAGTTCGCGTTGCCAGGGCAGCGGCGCTCCACCGCGCAAAAACGCGCCAGCACCCGCTCATCTGCCGGGGTGTTGGCGGAATAATCCAGATATATCATAATAATCCTCTATCAATAAACTGTTTTATCGCAATTTTCATAAATAGTGCCGATCAAAACGGCATATTTGCGATATGCAGTTTGCGGATGTTGCTTGTGCGTTAAAAACGCAAACTGCTATAATAGGTAACATTATAGTGCGCGGCTGCCCTGATTGCAAGATGCAGAGCACAAAATACGGAAAACGGTTGCAGGAACCGCGGGTTTCTGGTATACTTTACGAGGTAAAACACGAAAGGGGAGAGCGGTATGCGAGATTCGATGTTCCGAAGCAAGGGTGCTGCTGTTTCCTTTCCATCTTACATTTCATCCTGATTTCAGAGGCATTGCCGCTTTTGCGCGGCGGTGCCTTTTTTCAGGGGTGGGTTTCTTAAAGGAGGAAAACCATGCAGCAAAACATTGATTATTCCAAGGGCATTTATGATGCCCGTCAGCTGGGCACGGGCCGGATGCTGATTCTGGGCATCCAGCACATGTTCGCCATGTTTGGTGCCACCGTTCTGGTGCCCCTGCTCACGGGGCTGAGCGTTTCCACCACTCTGCTCTGCGCAGGTCTGGGCACTCTGCTGTTCCACTTCATCACCAAAAAGAAAGTGCCCGCGTTCCTGGGTTCTTCGTTCGCCTATCTGGGCGGCTTCTCCATTGTGGCACCCATGCTGGCGGATGCAGACGGCAACCTGACCGTGGCCAACACCCGGATGCTGCCTTATGCCTGCGCGGGCGTGGCGTTCTCCGGCCTGCTCTATCTGGTCGTCAGTCTGCTCATCTCCACCTTTGGCATCCGCCGCATTATGCGGTTCTTCCCGCCGGTGGTCACGGGCCCCATCATCATTGCCATCGGCCTGATCCTGGCTCCCTCGGCCATCAACAACTGCCAGGCCAACTGGCTGCTGGCCTTTGTGGCACTGGGCACGGTCATTGTCTGCAACATCTGGGGCAAGGGCATGATCAAAATTCTGCCCATCCTCATTGGTGTGCTGGTGTCCTATGCCGTTGCGCTGGTGACGGGTGCCGTCGATTTTGCCCGCATTGCCGAGGCAAGCTGGTTCGGCATCCCGCTGCATCAGTCTGCCATGGGTCTGTTTGCCATCGACGGCAGCCCCGAGTTTATCAGCGCGCTGTTTACCATCATCCCCATCGCACTGGCTACCATGATGGAGCATGTGGGCGATATCGCCGCCATCAGCGCCACCGTCGGCCACAACTATATCAATGACCCCGGCCTGAACCGGACGCTGATGGGCGACGGTCTGGCAACCGCTCTGGCTGGCCTGCTGGGCGGCCCGGCCAACACTACCTACGGCGAGAACACGGGCGTTCTGGCACTGAGCAAAATCTACGATCCTCTCGTCATCCGCATCGCCGCCGTGCTGGCCATCATCCTGAGCTTCAGCCCCAAGTTTGAGGCCGTCATCAACACCATCCCCACCGGCATCATCGGCGGCATCAGCTTTGTGCTGTACGGCATGATCTCTGCCATTGGTGTCCGCAACGTGGTGGAGAATCAGGTGGACTTCACCAACAGCCGCAACCTCATCATTGCGGCCGTCATCCTCGTTTCGGCACTGGGCTTCAACTCGGTGGGCGGCCTGACCTTTGCCGTTGCAGGCGTTTCCATCAATCTGTCCGGCCTGGCCATTGCTGCCATCGTGGGCATTGCGCTCAACGCCATCCTGCCCGGCAACGACTATGAGTTCGACTCCGCTGACGGCTCCGACGCACCCTCCAGCGCCAACCTGCAGGTCTGAGTTTCGGATCGCTTAAAATAGAGTACCGGGCAAAGTGCCCATCTTTCTGGCAAGGTTTAGTGACCTTGCCAGATTTTTGTAAATAGGAATAATTCTCAAAATTATACTTGACTAACTAGGAATCATTCGCTATAATAGAGCCATCAGGAGGGCCGGTGAGTACCAACACCGGAGCTCCTGCTCTCACAAAATTTTGTAACGTAAATTGAGAATGATGGAGGTCTATTCTTATGAAAAAATATGTTTGCACCGTTTGTGGTTATATTGCTGAGGGTGAGATCCCCGCTCAGTGCCCCGTCTGCAAGGCTCCCGCTTCCGCTTTTGTGGAGAAGACTGGCAATACCTATGTGACCGAGCATGTGGTCGGCATCGGCAAGGCTGAGGGTGTTCCTCAGGAGATCGTGGATGGCCTGCGCGCAAACTTTGAGGGCGAGTGCAGCGAGGTTGGCATGTACCTGGCCATGGCTCGTGTGGCAGAGCGCGAGGCTACCCCGAGATCGCCGAGGCTTACAAGCGCTATGCTTACGAGGAGGCAGATCATGCATCCCGTTTTGCAGAGCTGCTGGGCGAGGTCGTTACTGACAGCACCAAGAAGAACCTGATGATGCGCGCTGAGGCCGAGTGCGGTGCCTGCTCCGGCAAGATGGATCTGGCCAAGAAAGCAAAGGCTCTGAACCTGGATGCCATCCACGACACCGTGCATGAGATGGCCAAGGACGAGGCCCGCCATGGCCGCGGCTTCGAGGGCCTGCTGAAGCGTTACTTCAACACCGAGGTCTGATTTTTCCCCAGTTATTTGATAAGCTGCCGCGTGGCTTTGGCTGCGCGGCAGCTTTTTGTTTCTTGACAAGATCTTGCGCGGGGGAATACAATAGCAGGGCGATGGAAAGAAAAGGGGAGAGGGAAAATGAATCCGTCAAAAGTATCTGCAAACCGTTACGCCCTGCTGGATGAGCTGCGAGGCCTCGACCTCATCAGCATGATGTGCTACCACGGCCTGTGGGATGTGGTCTTCCTTTTTGGGGTGCAGCTGCCATGGTATACCGGGATGCTCGGTCATCTGTGGCAGCAGAGCATCTGCTGGGTGTTCATCCTGCTGTCCGGTTTCTGCCTGCCCATGGGACATCACCCGTACAAGCGCGGTGCACTGGTCTTTGGGGCTGGGGCACTGGTCACGGCGGTGACGGTGCTTTTCATGCCGGAGGATGTCGTTCTGTTTGGGGTGCTCACGCTGCTGGGCTCGGCCATGGTGATCACTGCGCTGCTGGAAAAGGCACTGCGTAAAATTCCTCCTGCCGTGGGCGCTGTGGTCAGCGTTGCGCTGTTCGGGCTGACCTACCATGCCCAGCTGGGGTATCTCGGTTTTGGCGATGGCTGGGTGCTGCTGCCGCGTTTTTTGTACCAGAACCTCTTTACCGCCTACCTCGGGTTTTACCCGGAGGGATTCTTCTCCACCGATTACTTCCCGCTGGTGCCCTGGCTGTTTCTGTTCTGGTCAGGCTTCTTCCTGCACCACCTGATAGGGCGGGAGCGGATGGAGCCGCTGCGCCGTTCCATCTGCAGCGCTGGGGTGGCTGGGGAGGCACTCGCTGGTGGTGTATCTGCTGCATCAGCCGGTGCTGTATGGAGTGCTCAATTCTGTGTTCTATTTGCTGCGGTAAGTTAACACAAACTATTTTACAAAAATGCCTTGACAGAGGCCATTGGCTGTGGTATCCTATCCGTGGTTAGAGAATCCTAACCGAATAGAATGCGTCGTGAAATGTTTGCGGCGCATTTTCAACCACGCTTAAGTTAGAGAATACTAACTAAATACATCAAAAAAGAGAGGCTGACCATTATGAGCAAAGTAGCAATCGTATTCTGGAGCGCGACCGGCAACACGGAGACCATGGCAAACTGCATTGCGGAGGGCGCAGGCGCCGCCGCCACCATCGTTCCCTGCGCGGACATGACCCCCGCAAAGCTGGGTGAGTTTGATGTGGTTGCCTTTGGCTGCCCCGCTATGGGTGCTGAGCAGCTGGAGGAGAGCGAGTTCGAGCCCATGTTCGCAGGGCTGGAGGGCTCTCTGAACGGCAAGAAAGTCGCTCTGTTCGGCTCTTACGGCTGGGGCGATGGCCAGTGGATGCGCGACTGGTGCGAGCGTGCAAAGGAGGACGGCGCTGTCCTGTTCAGCGAGGAGGGCTTCATCTGCAACGAGACTCCCGATGACGACGCACAGGCTGCCTGCCGCAAGCTGGGTGCAGATCTGGCTGCATGGTAAGCCGCTGCTCCTGAAACAGAAGCTTTTTACAGAGGGCTGGGAGAAACTCCCGGCCCTCTGTTTTTGCCGCGGGCAAAAATTGTGTATAATCTCTCCCGAAGCGGGGTATCCTAAGGGCACAAAGAGAGGTGATAACAATGGAAAACACAGGTGTTACCTGCGATGTCTGCGAGTGCCGCCACAATGTGGAAGCCTGCAAGTGTGACCTGCCGCAGATCAAGGTGACGGAACACTGCACCTGCTCCAGCCAGCAGGTGGATACCCCGCACTACTGCCAGAACTACGAGAAAAAGTAACTTCACCCGCACAAAAAATCCCCGCCGCTTTCCCACAAAGGCCCGGCGGGGATTTTGCTGATACGAAGCGGTGAGAGGTTACCGCACCACGACGTTGCAGGTGGCCAGGCTGCGCACCAGCGTGCCGACACTGTCTTTCATCCGGATGCCGACAAAGCCGAGCTCAAAGGCGGCCTGCACGTTATCCTGGCGGTCGTCGATGAAAACACTCTCGCTGGCCTTGAGGCCGTATTTGTCCAGCAGTGCCTGATAAATGCGGGGATCCGGCTTGTTGACATGGACTTCACAGGAGGCGACACCACCGTCAAACAGGCCCTGAAAATCCCGCTCCATCAGCAGGGCCAGGACATCCTCCGGGATGTTGCTCAGGTAGTAGACGCAGTAGCCGTGGGCTTTCAGCTTCTGCACCAGCTCCTGCATTTTGCGGCGGGGGCGCAGAATGTGCATCCAGTCGTCCAGCACGCCCTGCACCTCAAATACACAATCGTGCTCCTTGGCGTGGGTCAGCATCCGCTGGTTGGCCTCGTAACGGGAGAGCAGGCCGGCATCCAGCAGCTTCCACTCCTCGCTCTCAAAGGTCAGCTGGCTGACCAGCTCTTCCGTCTCGGCGTTGCAAAAGCGGTCCACAAGGTATTCCTTGGGGTCAAAATCGACCATGACGCCGCCAAAATCAAAGATGATATTTTTATACATTCCGGTTTCCTCAAATCTTGTCTGCATTTTGGGTGTGATTCCGGGCCTAGTATAGCACAACTGCCCCAGCTTTTTCCACTCTTTTTGCATGAACGCCGCTCCGGCGGCATAGGGTGGGAACAGGGAGGTGAGGGGATGACGTTCCGGGATCTGTGCACCAAGGAGATCGTCCAGCTGCAAAACGGTGTCTGCCTGGCAAAGCCGATGATCTGGAATTTGACCCGCAGACGGCGGAGATCACCAGCCTGCAGCTGCTGGGTCAGCCCCGGCTGTTCGGGCTTATGGGCCGGGAGGAAACGCTGACCATTCCGTGGCATGAGATCGAGCGGATCGGGCTGGATGCCATTCTGGTGCGCACGGAGCTGCCGGTGCCCGAGGAAATAGCGGCAAAACCGGCGGGCTTTTTCGCAAAGCTGCGCCGCTGGCTGAAAGGGTGAAAGATTTTCAGCTATCTTCCGGCCAATAGGGGCTGGATTTTGGTCAAAACCGCGCTATAATAAAGAACTGCGGGCATGGTTTGTCACCACATCCCGCGGGAAAGAAACAGGGCGGAGGCCCTGGAAAATGGATGAGTGAGAAGTGAAAGGGAACTTCTTTATGAACAAGCAATCAAACGATACGCGTACGCCGCTGCTGCTCCATGCGGCGCGGCTCGTGTTCCCGCCGCTGGCAGCGCTGGTGGTGCTGGTGCTGACGGAGTGGATCGCACGCGGCACGCTGGACGCGGATACCTTTGCACAGTACATCGAGCCCCACTGGGAAGCCTACGCCCTGGCCTGGGCGCTGCTGTTCCTGGTCTGGCTGACCGTGGACTGGCTGACCCGTTTTTCGCCGTTGGCCACGCTGGTCACAGCCATTCTGGGCTGCGTGCCCGCGGCGGTCGATTTTTACACCCTCCAGCTGCGGGGTGAGCCGTTCCTGCCGTGGGACCTGATGCAGGTCTCGGAGGCGGCTGGCGTGGCCTCGGCGGCCGGCATCCATATCCAGACCAGCATGACCGTTTCCATCGTGGTGGTGCTGGTGCTGACGGTGGGCTCGTTCTTCCTCTACCGGAAGCGGGCAAAGCTGGGCTGGCCTCAGCGGGTGGCAGGATTTGCCGCCAGCGCGGCAGCCGGCTGCGCGCTGGTGTTCTGCGTCTTTTTGCAGTCCGCCGTGACGGAGAGCCTTGGCATCCTGCCGGACGCCTGGATGCAGGATCGTTATTACCGCTACTATGGCGTCATCACCAGCTTTCTGACCAACCTGACCAATCTGGAAATTGATAAACCCGAGGAATATTCGGAAGAGGCGGTTAACGAGATCCTGGATGACGTGGAGGCGGGGGAAAAGTACTCCACCAGCCCGCTCTACCCGGAGTCCTACGGGGCAACCACCCCGGCAAATGAAGTCGTGCAGAAGCCGACCATCATCTATGTGATGGACGAGTCCTATTGGGATGTCTCGGAGCTGGAGCAGTACGGCTATCAGTTTGACACAGATGTTTCCGCCAATCTCCATGCCCTGCAGCAGACCAGTGCCTATGGCCGGGCCTACAGCCCCAGCTTTGGCGGCGGTACCTGCGATGTGGAGTTTGAGGCGCTGACGGGTTACTCCGTCTCGTTCCTGCCCAACGGTAGCAAGCCCTACCAGCAGCATGTGACCAAACCGATGTTCGCTCTGCCCAACTACCTCAAGACACAGGGCTACCAGACGGCGGCAGTGCACTGCTTCTGGGCCAAATACTGGAGCCGGGATACGGCTTACCCCAATCTGGGCCTGGATACGTTCCTCAGCCTGGAAAAAATGCACGGCGTCAACAAGGTGCGCAAGCACTACTGGACCAGCGGCCTGGTCACGGACGACTCCATGGCCGACCAGATCATTCAGCAGTATGAGAGCATGAAAGCAAGCTCGGACGCGCCGGTCTTCCTCCATGCCGTTACCATGCAAAACCACACCAATTATAATAAGGACAACTACCCCGACGACGAGCGGGTGAAAGTGCTGGAACACCCGGCGGGCCTCAAGGCTAGCACCGTGGGTGCGCTGGAGGACTTTGCAACGGGTATCCGGGATGCGGACGCCATGCTGGGCAAGCTGACGGAATACTTCTCTCAGGTGGACGAGCCGGTCATTCTGGTCTTCTGGGGTGACCACTACAACCCCATTGACTCCAACTACGATGTCTTTACCAGGAGCGGCTACGCCAGCGATTCCAGCGCGGACCCAAAGCTCCACCAGACCACCCTGCTGATGTGGTCGAACTACACGGACAAGCCGGTAGATCTGGGCACCATCGCCGCTTACGATATCTCCCCGGTGATGATGAACATTTACGGCCTGAAGCAGCCGCTCTATTTCCAGTATCTCAACCGGCAATTGCAAGTGGCCTGCCGCAGCAATACCCGCGGCACGATTCTGAACCGGGACGGCAGTACAACGAATACGATGACCGCCCTGCAGCAAAAATGGAATCAGAACCACTGGATGCTCCAGTATGACCTCATGTTTGGCAAAGGCTACGCGCTGGACCGGATGGATATGGCAGGGCTGGGGGAGAGCAGCACGGACAAATGAGAGAATTTTGACGCGTCTTTTTGTAAAAAAGAGCGAAAAGCACTTGAATCTTCTTCACTTTTGTGCTACTATTACTTAGCATTACACACGCATCACTATGCCCTTTTGTGCCCAATCGCGGGTGGAGGGCAGTCCGGCCCCGTCCGATGCGGCGGCAGGATCACGGTGTGCGGAGGCAAAACAAATTTTTGGAGGTAATTTTACTATGGCAGTCGTTTCTATGAAGCAGCTTCTCGAGGCAGGTGTGCACTTCGGTCACCAGACCCGTCGTTGGAACCCCAAGATGGCGAAGTATATCTTCACCGAGCGCAACGGCATCTATATCATCGACCTGCAGAAGACCGTTAAGAAGCTGGATGAGGCTTACAACTACGTGAAGGAAGTTGCAGCTGAGGGCGGCGACATCCTGTTCGTCGGCACCAAGAAGCAGGCTCAGGAGTCCATCCGTGACGAGGCTCTGCGCTGCGGCATGCACTATGTCAATGCTCGCTGGCTGGGTGGTATGCTGACCAACTTCCGCACCATCCGTAAGCGCATCGACCGTATGGATCAGCTGGCAAAGATGAAAGAGAATGGCACCTTTGAGCTGCTGCCCAAGAAAGAGGTTGCTAAGCTCGAGCTCGAGATGGAGAAGCTGGACAAGTACCTGGGCGGCGTCAAGAACATGAAGACCCTGCCGAAGGCAATGTTCATCGTTGACCCCCACAAGGAGCGCATTGCTGTTGCTGAGGCCCGCAAGCTGAACATCCCCATCGTGGCTATCGTTGATACCAACTGCAACCCCGATGAGATCGACTACGTCATCCCCGGCAACGACGACGCAATCCGCGCTGTCAAGCTGATCGCTGGCGCTATGGCTGACGCTGCGCTGGAAGGCAAGCAGGGCAACCAGGAGGCCGCTCCCGCTGAGGACGCAGCAAACGCCTGATTTCCCAAAGATCCCGCAAACAACCTGTGAATAACGTGTAAGGGAGAATACTAAAATGGCTATTTCTGCAAAGGACGTTATGGAGCTGCGCAAGCAGACTGACTGCGGCATGATGGAGTGCAAGAAGGCTCTGACCGAGGCTGACGGCAACTTCGAGAAGGCTATTGAGATCCTGCGTGAGCGTGGTCTGGCTACCGCCGCTAAGAAGGCTGGCCGCATTGCTGCCGAGGGTATGGTCTACGCTGATTACTGCCCCGAGTGCAAGGTCGGTGTTGTCATCGAGGTCAACGCTGAGACCGACTTCGTCGCCAAGAACGACAAGTTCGTCGATTTCGTCAAGAAGGCTACCAAGGTCATCATGGAGCAGAACCCTGCTGACGTTGAGACCCTGATGAACTGCAAGATGGGCGATGAGACTGTCGATCAGGCTCTGAAAGAGCTGATCCTGGTCATCAAGGAGAACATCAAGGTTCGCCGCTTCACCCGTTACGAGGGCGTCTGCTCTGCATACGTCCACGGCGGCGGCACCCACGGCATCCTGGTCAACTTCGAGACCACCAATGGCATCGAGGCAAAGGACGAGTTCGTCGCTTACGGCAAGGACATTGCCATGCAGGTCGCAGCTGCCAACCCCAGCTACGTCGATGAGGCTTCTGTCCCCGCTGAGGTCGTTGCCAAGGAGAAAGAGATCATGCTGGTTCAGATGTCTCAGGATCCGAAGAATGCCAACAAGCCCGAGGCTGTGAAGCAGAAGATGATCGAGGGCAAGATCAAGAAGTTCTTCAAGGAGAACTGCCTGGTCGATCAGGAGTTCGTCAAGGATGGCGACCTGTCTGTTGCTCAGTACACCGCTAAGGTCGCTAAGGACCTGGGCGGCGACATCAAGATCGTCAAGTTTGCTCGTTTCCAGAAGGGCGAGGGCCTGGAGAAGCGCGCTGACGACTTCGCTGCTGAAGTTGCAAGCATGGTGAAGTAATTTAACCTTTGGGTTGAATCTGGGAGCTGCAGTACCCGTAACAGGGCGCTGCGGCTCCTTTTTTGTTTGTGTTTGGCGGGCGGATGTGCTATCATAGAGAAAACGGAAAGAAGGGAGGACGAAAAGCAATGCGCAGTGTAAACAAAACGTCTCTCCGAATGGAGAGCATGATCGGATAAGGAGAATCCCTTATGAAAAAACAAACCATGACCATTGCCGGCATCCCGGCTGTCCTGTACGGCAGCCGGAGCCGCAGGGTCTATCTCTATGTCCACGGCAAGAACGGCTGCAAGGAAGAGGCAGAGCGCTTTGCCGGTACAGCCTGTGCAGCAGGCTGGCAGGTGCTGGCCATCGACCTGCCCGAGCATGGCGCACGGAAAAACAGTCCCGAGCAGCTACTGCCGTGGGTGGCTGTGCCGGAGATAGAAGCCGTATATGCCCGCATGAAGCCGGTGTGGGCGCATATCCGGCTGTATGGCGTGAGCATCGGCGCGTGGCTTGCCATGCAGGCGCTGCAGGGAGACGCGCCGGAACAGGCCCTGCTGGCCTCTCCGGTGGTGGATATGGAAAATCTCATCACGAATATGATGCAATATGCCCATGTGACCGAGGAACAGCTGCAGCGGGCAGGGGAGATCCCCACGGATCTTGGGGAGACCCTCTCGTGGCCGTATCTGTGCTGGGTGCGGGAACATCCGCTGCACTGGCATGGCCGCACGCAGGTGCTGTATGGTGACAGAGATGCCCTGACCAGCCGCACCATGATCGAGCGCTTCCGTCAGGAAAGCGGGGCGCATCTGACGATCATGGAGGGCGGGGAACACTGGTTCCACACCCCAGTGCAGATGGCTGCTGTGCAAGTGTGGGAAGAATCAAACCTCTGATTTTTAAAACGATCACAAACAAAAATGCCGCCGACGGCTTTTCTTCCGTCAGCGGCATTTTGCCTATTCTGTTAAGGGATGCTCCGATTTGAGAGATCAGACCTTTGCTTCGCTGTTCTTCTCCGCTTTCTTGTAAGCGTTCAGGGAGTGGAACACGATGTTCAGGCCCAGAACGATCAGCAGGATGGCCAGGATCAGCTGCAGGCCGTTTGCGATAAACACAGCACCCCAAGTGGTCTCACCAGCGGGGATGGAGACAGAAGCGGCTGCGCTGATGGCCTTGACCATTGCAATCAGGCGCTGCACCAGAGCGGTAAAGGTGACGCAGAGCATGATGATCAGCGGGGGGAACAGCATCTTGTTGTTGCGGCCGGTGACCTTCAGGAACACGCACAGGGTGGCCAGAACCAGAGCGCTCAGCAGCTGGTTGGCGGAACCGAACAGGGGCCAGATGTTAGCATAGCCGATCTTGGTCAGCAGGAAGCCGAAAGCCAGGGTGATAAAGGTGGAGAAGTAGACGTTGCAGAACAGCTTGCGCCAGCCCTCAGCATGCTCCATGTCGTCCACACTGAACAGTTCCTGGAAGCTCATGCGGCCGATACGGGCCACAGCATCCAAGCTGGTCAGTGCCAGAGCGGAAACGCACATGGTCATAAAGACAGTAGCGGCATACACGGGAACGCCGAACATCTCAAAGAAACCGGCAACACCAGTAGAGAAGATCTGGAACGGGGTACCGGCAGCAGGGGTGCCATCGGCAGCAGCGGCGGCACCGGCAACGCACAGGGCCAGAACAGCCAGCAGGCTCTCCAGGATCATGGCACCGTAACCAACCTTGAGCATGTCTTTCTCGTTCTCAACGGTCTTGGAAGAAGTACCGGAAGAAACCAGGCTGTGGAAGCCGGAGACAGCGCCGCAGGCAACCGTGACGAACAGGATGGGGAACATGGTGCCCAGCTTCTCGTTGGTGAAACCAGTGAAGACCGGCAGGTTCATGGTGGGGTGAGCGACCAGCAGGCCGACCACGGCACCGGCGATCATGGCCACGAACATAAAGGTAGTCATGTGATCACGGGGCTGCTTGAGCAGCCACATGGGCAGGACAGCTGCAAAGAAGATGTAAACAAAGGTGATATAGCTCCAGGCTGCCTTGCCGAAGACCAGGGGAACATTTGCGCCGATGACGAAAGACAGCACGATGAAGACGATGCTGATAACGCTTTCTTTCCAGCCGGAGAAGTTGAACTTCTTCTGGATCAGGCCAAAGATCACGGCGAAGACCATGAACATGATGGAAACCATGCCGGCAGCGCCGTTGGTCTGAGCAGCAGCGGACAGAGCGCCATCGGTACCATAAGCATTAAAGGTACCGGCAACCATGTCTGCGAAGGCGGCAATAACGATGCCGCAGAACAACCAGCAGAACAGCAGGAACAGCTTGCGGCCGGTCTTGCCGATGTACTTCTCGATCAGCATGCCCATGGACTTGCCATCATTCTTGACGGAAGCGTACAGAGCGCCGAAGTCGGTGACAGCACCAAAGAAGATGCCGCCGATCAGGACCCACAGCAGGACGGGCAGCCAGCCGAAAGCGGCAGCCTGGATGGCACCGGTGACAGGGCCTGCACCTGCAATGGAGCTGAACTGGTGTGCAAACACGGTCCAGCCATTGGTGGGAACATAGTCGCGGCCGTCCTCATGGACGACAGCAGGGGTCTTTGCTTTGGGGTCGACGCCCCATTTGTTTGCCAGCCAGCGGCCGTAGAACGTGTAAGCGCCCAACAGACACACCGCTGCAATCAAAACGATGACCAGCGTATTCATTTCTTTTGAACCTCTTTCCTTTCTTTCAAACGGCAACGCGTCCGTGACACGGCAGCTGCCTTGCAAAACCACAGACGGAACGGCGGCGCGGGGGTCGAAAAAAGCCTCCCTCTCCAAAAGATGGAATGCAGGAAACATCCATCCATCGAAGACGAAGGCTTGCTACAGTGCATCTGCACTGAGATCTCCGCGGTACCACTTCGTTTGCTGTTTTGCAAAACAGCCGCTTGTGAACGTACAGCTCCCCACACAACAACGGGAACGATACGCCGCCCTGTAACGTAGGCTGCACGGCCATGTACTACTGGAAACGGCGCTGTACCGTTCTGTTCGCGCAGGCTGCTCGCAGGTGAGGGCCCTTTGTGCCTCGCTGTCGCCTCGCATCAGACCGGCGACTCTCTCAAAGTGGGTGTGCAAAGGGTCATGTCCTGTTCATTGCATTTGCCGAATGATTGTGTATACTTTAGCCCCGTTTTCATAAATTGTCAATATATTTTGAGCAAGTTAGGAGACTCTGCCATTTTTGAAAAGTTTCAATTAAGAATTTTTAGACGATTTTCTTTCAGATGTGAGATGAATAAAACTTGGCCCTTTGTAAGGTGAAAAAAGCTGAATAGGGGGAATCTCGCGTGGAATACTTGACTTTTACACTTTCAAGTGCTAAAGTGATAATGCAACGAAAAAAGAACATCAGCAGTGCCGCAAAGGAGACCCACTATGGCTGAAAAAAATAACCGCAGAAACAAAACCACCGACGCGCTCTTTGATGCCATCCTCAGCCTGGAGACGCGGGAAGAGTGCTATAACTTTTTTGAAGACCTCTGTACGGTCAAAGAAATCTCAGATATGGCCCAGCGGCTGGAAGCTGCAAAGCTCCTGCTGGGCGGCAGCACCTATGACCAAATCGTCAAAGCCGTGGAGATCAGCA
The DNA here is from genome assembly GCF_003460645.1 of Faecalibacterium sp. OF04-11AC. Classification (NCBI taxonomy): domain Bacteria; kingdom Bacillati; phylum Bacillota; class Clostridia; order Eubacteriales; family Oscillospiraceae; genus Faecalibacterium; species Faecalibacterium sp. OF04-11AC. Next base: position 29,153 of record NZ_QTVP01000004.1, read on the forward strand.
CCGCCACCATCAGCCGGATCAACCGCTGCATCCAGTACGGCTCCGGCGGCTATCGGGATACCATTGAAAAAGTAGAGGCCAGAGCCGCAGGGGAGAACCCGCAGTAAAATGGCGCCGCGGGTGGCGCCTGGAGCGGCAGGCACATAGAATGGGGTGCGCACAGGTGCGCAATTTCAGACCGGAAAGGATGACCCCTCTATGGCAAATACCACGGATTGCCCCGGCACCCTCAATTGTCCCGCGCTGCCCCGCGTCTCGCTGGATCAGGCGGTGATCGACCTGCTGGAGAGCATCGCCCTGCAGGAATCCGCCCTCAGCCACATCCTCTGCGCCGAGAGCCAGAAGATGAAGACCGCCATGGGCATGGAAGAGCTGGACCTCTGCAAACTGCTGGAAGTCAACGATTCGGCCACCAATATGGTGCACGCCGTGGCCAACCTGGAAATGATGCTCAAGGATAAGCTGGAATTCATCTCCAACAACCTCTATTATCCCTCTACCGGGGAGAGCGGTTCCGCCACAAGCGCTCAGGAATAAAAGAATGGAAAATGCCTGTCCGTGCCCTGCTGGCCCGGGCGGGCATTTTTGCGCTCCGGCAGGCCGCGCCGGGCAGAGATGCATAGAATAATGTATAAAATTCAGAAAAACGATTTGTTGGAATTGCTGAGGAGCGAAATCTGTGTTATACTATATAGCGTGTATATCAAATGAAAGGGGAATAAACCTTGCTGAAATACAATGCCATCCTGTTTGACGTGGACGGAACGCTCATTGATTCCGCTCCTGGCATTCTCCATACATTAGAAGAAGTCTTCCACACCATGGGCGTGGATACCACGAATGTCAACCTCCGCCGCTACCTGGGCCCGCCGCTCCGCAAGAGCTTCGGGGAGCATTTTACCGACCCGGCGCAGATCGAAGAGGCTACGGAGCGGTACCGGACAAGCTACCATGAGAAAGGCAGCCACGAGTGTGCCGTCTTCCCGGGCGTGCCGGAGATGCTCCGCCGCCTGAAAGAGGCCGGGCTCGTCCTCTGCACGGCTACGTCCAAGCCGACGCGGGTCGTGACCCCCATTCTGGAAGAGCAGGGCCTGGCAGAGTATTTTGATTTTATCGGCGGCGCTTCCATGGACGAGAGCCGGGACACCAAGACCGCCGTTGTCCGTTATGTGCTCACCCAGCCCATGATGCAGGGCAAGCGGGTGCTGATGGTCGGTGACCGCAACGATGACATGCGCGGTGCAGCGGACTGTGGGCTGGATGCGGCAGGTGCTCTGTACGGCTATGGCAGCCGGGAAGAGCTGGAGCCGTTCCACCCGGTCATTCTGGCCAAGGACTGCGCGGATCTGGCAGACCAGATCCTGCACATGGCCGAGTAAGTTTGAAAGCGAAATGGTGAAAGAACATGAGTCGAAATACACAACCGGAAAAACGCTCCATGACCCCGATGCAGAAGCAGGCGGTTCTGGTCTGCGTGATCTGTGTGCTGGCGGCCTTGCTGACAGCAGGAATTACCACGGCGCTCCTCAAGCGGGGAAAAACGCCCGCGGCCAATGAGCCTGCGGCCTCGGAGCCGCAGTCTGTAGACCCGACCAAGACGGACGGGGATCTGGCAGGCCATTATCAGATCAACAACGCGTCCAGCGCCCTGCTGACCGAAACGGCTGATGCAGGCAGCGAGTATCAGGACAGCACCCTCTTCCTGGGCGATTCCAATACCGTCCGCCTCTACAACAACGGCCTTGTCTCCCTGCAGCAGTTCTGCGCCCGGGAGGGCATCGGCACGCAGGTGGCCCTGAACGAGGGCATCGTGACCTTTAAGGGCGATAACAACCACTATACCATTGCACAGGCCGTGGCTAAGATGAAGCCCCGCCGCGTGGTGATGACCTTTGGCACCAACGATACCGGCATGGAGGTGCAGGATTTCATCAGCAACTACACCGCGCTGGTGCAGGCCGTTCAGGCGGCTTATCCTTATACGGACATCATTGTCAACACCGTGCCGCCCATCCCGGAGAATCATTCTTCCTACCCCCACATGGATCAGGCCAAGATCGACGACTTCAACATGGCACTGCTGAATATGTGCGAGCAGCTGGGCCTCAAGTTCCTCAACACGGCTGAGACGCTCAAGGGCGAGAACGGCTATGGGAACCCGGATTACTACACCGACGGTGACATCCACCTCAAGAGTGCAGGCCTGAAAGCGGCGCTGACTTACCTGCGCACCCATGCTTATCAGACCGAGGACCGCCGTCCGGATACCAATAACATCCCCACCCGCACGCTGGAGTATGTCTCCAACCCCAGCTCCGCGGTGGCGGCTCCCAGCTCGGAGGCAGTCAGCGAGAGCACAAGCGTGAGCGAGTCCGTCAGTGAGTCCGCAAGCTCCTCCGGCAGCGAGAGCACTTCCACCGAGGCGAAGTTTGAAGCCCGCTACCAGGTGGAAAAGAGCGGCGGCGGCACCCTGACCACCGGGGACAGCACCGGCAACAACTCGGTGAGCTATAAGGTGAATGACCCCGGCAAGTCCATTACCGTGACGGCTGTCCCTGCTGAGGGCCATGTCTTTGTCAAGTGGAGCGATGGTGTCACCAGCAAGACCCGCACGGATACCAACTTCAAGCAGAACCTGGATGTCACTGCCATCTTTGGCGCGGCGTCTGTCCGCATCACCAGCGAGGGACACGCCACGCTGGGCAGCGCCTACACCTTTAAAGCAAGCCTGAACGGCAAGTACGCCAGCGCGGAGAACCTGCACTGGTACGCCAACGGCGCGGAGATCAAGGCGGCTGCCGGTATGACCAGTATCACCGTCAAGGTCGATGCTTCCATGGTGAACACATCTTATAAGATCCACGCCGCCATCGTCTACAATGGCTCCACCGTCAACAGCAACAGCCTGGCGGTCTCCATTGGCAGCGGCGTCACCTCGGAGTCCGGTTCCCAGTCCGGGAGCTCCTCCGGGAGTACATCCAGCAGTTCGAGCTCCAGTGCTTCGTCTGGCAGCTCGTCTTCCAGCGCCTCCAGCACCAGCGAGGCAGCCAGCTCGTCCCACGCGGAGAGCTCCAGTGCTTCCACCAACGAGAGCCACAGCACTTCGGCCAGCGAATCGAAGGCAGAGTCCAAATCGGAAACAGCTTCCAGCTCTGAGGCGAAGAGCGAAACTTCCAGCTCTTCCAAAAGTGAGAGTGCTTCTTCTTCCGAAAATGATGTGGCGCCCAGCGCTTCTTCCAACACAGAGGCTTCTGCCAGCAAAGAAGTACAGAGCACCGCTGAATAACAGCGTGGAAACCTTTTCGCCCCGGGCTGCATAGGCTGGGCGGAGAGGAGGAATGCACCATGGCAGTGCCCGCAGCCGAAACCATGCTGGCGCGTGGTGTCCCGGGGGCCGAAGATGTCACTGATGGTGATGTGGATTACTACGGGACCGACTGGATCAATGTGGAAAACGCTGCCACCGAGGAACAGATGCAGAAATGCTTCTCAAAGCCCTGCGGCGGCACAGCCCGCTGCACCGGAAACACACCGGAGCAGACCGACGGGCAGGACTACGAAATGATCCAGGAATAAAAACAAAATATCGGGAAGCCAGCTCTGTTTGGCGGGGCTGGCTTCTCGCTGTTATCCAATGAGAGAGGGGAACACAATGGCAAAATATTATTGCGTCCTGTTTGACGCGGACAATACACTTTTGAACTTTGACGCCGCCGAGAGCAAGGCTCTGGCGGAAACGCTGGTCAATTACGGCATTGAGCCGGATGCAGAGACGGTGCAGACCTACCGCACCATCAACGAAGAGCTCTGGAAACAGCTGGAAAAGGGCCAGATCCGCCGCGAAAAGCTGATGAGTGAGCGCTTTACCCGCTTTCTGAAAGCGGTCAACGCTGCCGGCAACGGCGTGGAGATGAACCGCTATTATCTGGAGCGCCTTTCCACCCATCCGGACCTGATGAGCCCCAATGTGCTGGAAGTGCTGAGCGAGCTTTCCGAGGTGGCCACGCTGGCCATTGTGACCAACGGCTTTGACAAGGTGCAGAGCCGCCGTGTGGCGGAGTCGGGCATTGCACCGCTTCTGGAGGACGTTTTCGTCTCCGAGAAGCTGGACAGCGAGAAGCCCAACCGCAAGATCTTTGACGCGGCCCTCCGCTCTTTGGGCGTGGAGAACCGCGAACATGTGCTGATGGTGGGCGACAGCCTCTCCAGCGATATCCAGGGCGGCATCAACGCCGGGCTGGATACCTGCTGGTTCAACCCCAGCCACAACGAGAACCCGGGCAAAGTCTGCCCCACCTATGAGATCGAAACGTTGGAAGAGCTGTACCCGCTGGTGATGGAGCCGGAAGAGCTGGCCAATCTGGGCCAGAAGCACCGCCGCCACCAGCCGTAAGAGAATGGAATTGAGAAAACTATGCTGATTCATCTGGAAAAACTGGGCAAGAGCTTTGGCGAGAAGATCGTCCTGCACGATGTGACGGCCAGTGTCGAGCGGGAAGACCGCATTGGCATTGTGGGCCAGAACGGCGCGGGCAAGACCACTCTGCTCAAGATCCTGACCGGGGAATATACGGATTATGAGGGCGAGTTCAGCGTGACCCACGGTGTGACGCTTGGCTACCTGGAACAGAATGCAAAGCTCGATGTCACGCTGGATATCTACGGCGAGATGCGTTCTTCGTTCGCCCATGTGCTGGACGCCATGGCAAAAATGCAGATCCTGGAGCGCAAGATGGCCGCCAGCCCCGAGGATACCTCGCTGCTGGAGCAGCACGATGCGCTGCAGAACGTCATTGACGCAGCCGATGGCTACAATATGGATGTCAACATCAAAAAGGTGCTGTCCGGCATGGGCTTTGCGCAGGACACCTGGGAAAAGAATGTCGGCGTCCTGTCGGGCGGCGAGCTGACCCGCCTGCGGCTGGCAAAACTGCTGCTGGAAAAGCCGGATGTCCTTATCCTGGACGAGCCCACCAACCACCTGGACTTTGCCACCATGGAATGGCTGGAAAACTACCTCAAGAGCTATTCCGGCGCGGTGCTGGTGGTCAGCCATGACCGCTATTTCCTGGACCACATCTGTACCAAGATCTGGGAAGTTTCGTTCCAGACCATGACGACCTATAAGGGGAACTTCTCGGCCTACCTGCCCCAGAAAGAAGCGGCGGATGCCCTGCGCCAGAAGCAGCACGATGCGGATGTGGCACTGGCTGAAAAGCTTCAGGATTATGTGGACCGCAACCTCGTCCGGGCTTCCACCACGAAAATGGCCCAGAGCCGCCGCAAACAGCTGGAAAAGCTGGAAATTACCGAGGCCCCCAAAGATGAGACCAACCAGCTCAAATTCCGCTTTGAATATGATGTGGAGCCCTGGAATGAGCTGGTGCTGATGAAAAACCTGACCATCCGGATCGGGGAGCGGACACTGCTGGAGCCGTTTACTTACACGGTCCACCGTGGAGAGCGGCTCATCATCGCGGGTCCCAACGGTGCGGGCAAATCCACCATGATGCAGGTGCTGGACGGCAAGCGCCGTCCCTCCGGCGGCATGGTGCGGCTGGGCACTGGTGCCCGGCCCAGCATTTTTGCTCAGCAGCAGAACCGTCTGGGCGCGGGCCGTGTCATTGACGTCATCTGGAACAAGTACCCCCGGATGACGGAGCTGGAAGTCCGCAGCCATCTGGCAAAGCTGGGCTTCCGGGGGGAGACGGTCTTTAAGCCTTGCGAGGCACTTTCCGGCGGCGAGCTTGCTCGCCTGCGCTTTGCGGAGATCGTGCTGGAGCGGCCGAACCTGCTGTTTCTGGACGAGCCCACCAACCATTTGGACATCTACACCCGTGAGAACCTGACCGAGGCCCTGATGGCCTACACCGGCACGTTGCTCATGGTCACGCATGACCGCCACCTGATGAACAGCCTGGCCTGCCCGATCCTGTATCTGGAAGATGGCAAGGCGACGCTCTACCCGAGTTATGATGCCCTGATGGGCCGCTCCGATCCCGCGCCGGTCGTGGAAAAATCCTCGGAGCCCGCAAAGCTGGGCTACGGCAAGGAGCAACGCCGCCGCCGCGCCGAGCTGCGGGCCAAGATCAAGGCCTGCGAGGACGAGATGGAGGCCTGCGGTGCCCGGGAAGTGGAGCTGGACAACGAGATCAATTCCCCGGAGGTGTACAACGACCCGCAGCTGCTTCGGGAAAAGAGTGATGAGCTCTCGGATCTGCGGTTCCATCAGGAGGAGCTGTTTGCCGCCTGGGAAGCTGCCATGGAAGAGCAGGAACAGTACGAGCAGGTGCAGGCAGGAGAGAACGAATGATGGACGGAGGAATGTGCCGATGAACCCGAAACGCGGCAGCAAAACGCAGGACATCGCCCTTTCCGGCCTGCTGTTTGCACTGGCCATGGCTCTCTCTTTTGTGGAGGGCACGCTGGTCATCCCCGGGCTGATGCCTGGCATGAAGCTGGGCCTGGCGAATATTGTGGTGATGTATGCGCTGTTTTTCATGGGAGGAAAGCAGGCACTGGTGCTGGACCTGCTCAAGGCGCTGTTCGTCTTTCTGGTCTCCGGGTGGACGGCGGGTTTCCTCTCCCTGTGCGGCGGGTTATTCTCGCTGCTGGTGATGTGGGTGCTGTACTATCATTTCCCGGTGCAGCCCACCTGGTTCATCCTCTCGGTCTGCGGTGCGCTGGCCCATAATGTCGGCCAGCTGCTGGGGGCCAGTGTCATCCTCTCCTCGGCCATGTCGCTCTATTACGCACCCGTCATGCTGGTATTCGGCCTCATCATGGGCTTGCTCACATCCATCACCCTGCGGGCCCTGCTGCCCGCCCTGGGCCGCCTGGCTACAACACCCGCGAAAAGCGCGGTTGAGCGCGCCCCGGTTGCAAGCGGAGCCGCTTTCCGCTATAATACGATCTACAAGTGTTACCCAACAAGAAAACTGCCCTCACGATGACGCGCATCTGCCCGGGCAGTTGGGAGGTTTTGCAATATGTCTGAAAAAGTAACTGTCAAGGTGGAGCGCAATGTCCTCCATCTTCCGGCCATTGCCCTGCGGGGGCTTGTGGTCTTCCCCAACAACCTGCTTCACTTTGAGGTGGGCCGCGACAAGAGCATTGCGGCTGTGGAATGGGCCGTGAGCAATAACTCCGATGTCTTCCTCATCGCACAGAAAGAGATGAAAGTGGAAGACCCCAATGCCGCCGACCTGTGCACTTACGGCGTTGTAGCCGAGATCAAGCAGGTGATGCGGGTGTCGGACGACCTTGTCCGCATCCTGGTGGAGGGCAAATACCGCGCAAAGCTGACCCAGCTGGATACGGACGGCAGCTTCCTGCTGTCCACGGTCCGTTCCGCCCCGGTCAAGCAGGCAAAGCCGGAGGAGCAGCCCGAAGTGGATGTGCTGGTCCGCAACGTCAAAAAGAGTTTTGACGAGCTGCTGGCCCTCAACCCGCACATCGGCAAGGACGTGGTGTTTACCATCACCACCAGCACGGACCCTGTCTTCCTGTCCGAGTACATCCCGGCCAACCTGTTGTTCCGTTTTGAGGACAAACAGGCCATTCTGGACGAGGGCACGCTGCTGGGCCGCCTGAAGCTGCTGATTGAAAAGATGCACCGGGAGCGCCGGATGCTGGAGATCGACAAAGAGATCGCCCAGAAAGTGGACGAAGCGATGGACAAAAACCAGCGCGACTACTACCTGCACGAGCAGCTGCACATGATCAGCGAGGAGCTGGGCGAGGACGACGACACCACCGCCGAGGCGGAGGAGTACCGCCGCAAGATCACGGCCCTGCACCTGGACGAGGAGCGGGAGAAGAAGCTCCTCAAAGAAGTGGACCGCCTGGCCAAGATGCAGAGCAGCAACCAGGAGGGCACGGTCATCCGCACCTATCTGGATACCTGCCTGGACCTGCCCTGGAATACGTTCACAGAGGATGACCTTGATATTGCCAAGGCACAGCGCATCCTGGACCGCGACCACTATGGCCTGAAAAAGGTCAAGGACCGCATTCTGGAAGTGCTGGCTGTCCGCAAGCTGGCCCCGGATGTCAAGGGCCAGATCATCTGCCTCGTCGGCCCTCCGGGTGTTGGCAAGACCAGCATTGCCCGCTCCATTGCCGAGAGCCTGAACCGTAAGTATGTCCGCCTGAGCCTGGGCGGTGTGCGGGATGAGGCGGAGATCCGCGGCCATCGGCGCACCTACATCGGCGCGATGCCGGGCAAGATCATCACGCTATGATCACGGCCAAGAGCGCCAACCCGCTGATGTTGCTGGATGAGATCGACAAGCTGGCGGGCGATTTCCGGGGTGACCCGGCCGCCGCGCTGCTGGAGGCACTGGACCCGGAGCAGAACAGCACGTTCAACGATCATTTCATTGATATGCCGTTTGACCTGAGCCATGTGCTCTTCATCACCACGGCCAACGACCTGAGCGCCATCCCCGGCCCGCTGCGCGACCGTATGGACGTCATCGAGTTGCCAAGCTATACTCGGGTAGAAAAATACAACATTGCGAAAAAACATCTGGTGCCCAAGCAGCTGGAGGCCTGTGGCCTGAGCGGCAAAGTCACGTTCTCCCAGAGCGCCCTGTACGGCATCATCGATGGCTATACCCGGGAAGCGGGTGTCCGCAACCTGGAGCGCACCATCACCAGTGTCCTGCGCAAGTGTGCCCGCCAGATCGCTTCCGGCGAGGCGGAGACGGTCTCTGTGACCGGTACCACGCTGGAAAAGCTGCTGGGACCCCGTATCGTCAAGCCGGACTTCCTCAACCGCACCAATGCCATCGGCATTGCCAACGGCCTGGCCTGGACCAGCATCGGCGGCGAGACCCTGCCCATTGAGGTGCAGGTCATCGACAACGGTTCCGGCAAGATCACCGTGACGGGTTCTCTGGGCGACGTGATGAAAGAGAGTGCCCAGCTGGCCATTACCTATGCCCGTGTCCATGCGGCAGAGTATGGTATTGACCCGGAGCGGCTCAAGAAGTGCGACCTGCACATCCACGCCCCGGAGGTGCTGTGCCCAAGGACGGCCCCTCGGCGGGTGTCACCCTGACCACGGCCCTCATCTCCTGCCTGTCCGGCATCCCGGTGCGGGGCGATGTGGCCATGACGGGCGAGATCACCCTCCACGGCAATGTGCTGCCCATCGGCGGCCTGCGGGAAAAGAGCATGGCCGCTTACCGCGAGGGGATGAAGACGGTCCTCATCCCCAAGGACAACGTCTCCGACCTGTATGAGGTGGACGATGAGGTCAAGAAGAACCTCGAGTTCCTGCCCATGTCCAATCTTTCTCAGGTGCTGAACGCAGCGCTGCTCAAGCCGAAAGCGGCGGCCACCCACCCCCGTACCAAGAAGAGCACGAAGCTGCCGATGCCGCCGCCATGTCCCAGACTGCAGAAAAGCCCAAGACCGGTGCCGTCTGCTGAGAGGAAAGGGAAGCTTTTATGAATTACAACAAAGCGGATTTTATGGCCAGCTATGGTATTTCCAGCCAGCTGCCCGACAGTGACCGCCCGGAGATCAGTTTCTCCGGCCGCTCCAACGTGGGCAAATCCAGCCTCATCAACAAGCTGTGCAGCCGCAAAAACCTGGCCCGCGTTTCGGCCACGCCGGGCAAAACGGCTACCATCAACTTTTATGAGGTGGACAGCTGTTATTTTGTGGATCTGCCCGGCTACGGCTACGCCAAAGTAAGCAATGCGGACCGTGAGCGCTGGGATGACCTCATCAACAGCTACTTTGAGGCCCAGCGCCACCACACCCTGCTGGTGCAGCTGCTGGATTGCCGCCATGCCCCCAGCGCCGATGATTTCCAGATGCTCAAGTACCTGCACTACCATCAGATCCCCTATGTGGTGGCGCTGACCAAGGCGGATAAACTCAAAAAGAGCCAGCTGACCAAGACGCTGGAGGAGTTTGAAAACACCTGCCGCCCCTATGGCTGCCAGAAAGTGGTACTGACCAGCGGCGAAAACGGCTACGGCATCCCGGAGCTGCAGGCCATTCTCAACAAAGCCATAGAGACAGAGTTTGCGGACGAGGACGCCGAATAAGATGGCATACAACGAATTTGCATACTTTTACGATGAATTCAACGGGGCAGCGGACTACGACGCCCTGTATGAGCACATCCAGAACGAGCTGAACGCCCACGGCATCCGGGACGGCATTCTGGCTGACCTTGGCTGTGGCACGGGGGAGTTGACCCTAATGCTGACCCAGGCCGGGTATGATATGATCGGCATTGACCAGTCCGAGGAGATGCTTTGCGTTGTCCGGGATAAAGCGGAACAGCTGGGTCTGTCCGGCAAGCTGCTGCTCCTGCGGCAGGACCTGCTCAAGCTGGACCTGTACGGTACCATCCGGGGAGCGGTCTCCACCTTTGATACGTTCAATCACATCCCGGACCTCGACACGGCCATTGCCAACGCTGGCTTCTTTATGGAGAAAGGCGGCGTCTTCCTCTTTGATATGAACACCCCCTACAAGCACAAAAACGTGCTGGGGGAGAACACGTTCACCTTTGAGGAGGAGGACGCCTGCTGTGTCTGGAAAAACCACTACAACGCGGCCGACCGCCGGGTGGAGATCAGCGTGGAGATCGACTACCGGGAGACGGGAGAACATTTCCATGAGGCGTTCAGTGAGTACACCTACGATCTGGACACCATCCGCACGGCACTGGAGAAGCACGGTTTTGTGCTGGAGAGCGTCTGCGACGGTGAAACGTTCGGCCCGCTGACCGAGAAGAGCGAGCGCTATTTCTTCTGCGCGGTCAAACAGCATACGCAATTGGAGGAAGACTGAAAAATGGGAAAACTGATCCGAGGCCTGTCGGAAAACGGCGGAATCGTTTTTTGCGGCGTAGATTCGACGGATATTGTCTGTAAAGCAGAACAACTTCACACCACGAGCGCCACCTGCAGTGCTGCCCTGGGCCGCCTGCTGACGGGTGCCAGCCTGATGGGCTCCATGCTCAAGGATGACCGGGACACCATCACCCTGCGCGTTTCTGGCAACGGCCCGGCAGGTGTCGTCATTGCTTGTACGGATGGCACCGGCAATGTCAAGGGCTGCATCGACCACCCGCTGGTGGAGCTGCCTGCCAAGGCCAATGGCCATCTGGATGTGGGCGGGGCTGTCGGCAAGGACGGTGTGCTCACCGTCATCCGGGACAACCGCCTGCAGAAAGAGCCCACCGTCGGCCAGGTTCCGCTGGTCTCGGGCGAGATCGCGGAGGATATCACCAGCTACTACGCCTACAGTGAGCAGGTGCCCACTGTCTGTGCACTGGGCGTGCTGGTAGATAAGGATCTGTCCATCTCCTGCGCGGGCGGCTATCTGCTGCAGCTGCTGCCGGGTGCCACCGATGCCGAGATCACCCAGCTGGAGCAGAACATTGCTGCCATGCCCTCCGTGACCGAGATGCTCCACGCGGGCAAGACCCCGGAGGACATGATGAACCTCGCCATGGCGGGTTTCAACCCCAGCGTGCTGGATGAGCGGGAAGTGCGGTACCAGTGCGATTGCAGCCGGGAGCGCACCGAGCAGATGCTGCTTAGCCTGGGCCGCAAGGAACTGGAAAAACTCCGGGATGAGGATCCCCACTGCGAGGTAGTCTGCCACTTCTGCCACACCAAGTATGAGTTTGACCTGAACAAGCTGGTCAAAAAGGCGGTGGAGAAAGCAGCGCCTGCATCTGAGAACGCAGAGAATTAAAACAACAATGATATCAATGAAAACGGCAGAGGAAGTTCAATCCTCTGCCGTTTTCGTGTTTTCCTGGCAAATGTCGGCCGCTATGGTGTAGCAGACCCGGTAGTGGAACTGGTTGCCCTCTGCGGAAAAATCTTCTTTCCGGGTGAGGAGAACCGCGTCCGGGTAGGCAGCGTATAGCACCTGACGGCTGTGCAGCCGGGCTAAGGCGAGCATCTGGTCTCCCGTGTAGGAAAGTGTTTCGTTTTGGGTATGGTAGAATACCGTTTCCTCCACGGAGCAAGGGAGTGCCAGCCCCCAAAATGCCGGATGGTGATGCCGGGTGATGGCGCGGGCGTTTTCCTGGTGGGAGCTCCATGGGGGAAGAGCAAGGGACTTCCCGGCAAAGTGGAGCTGGTACTGGTGCGATTTGCTCCCGGTGAGCTGGTCTGCGGCCACGGTAGCGGGGAGTGTCTCGGAAAATTCCCACTCAAACTGGGCCAGCACCCGACCGGCCGCAGGCTGAAAGATCAAAGTCCCATCCCGCTCCATGCGGGCCGTTCCAATAAGCCCCTGTCCGGCTTCCACGGCCTGCCCGGGAGTCACCAGCATGGTGCCGCTGGTGAGGTTGGTTTCCAGCACAGTACCCGCCACCCGGGCGGTGATGCCATGGAGCGTCCCGGATGCGATATCCGGCACGGGCTTAGCGGCAGCGGCCTCCACGATCAGCCGCCCTTTGGAAAAATTCAGGCTTACCCACGAAAACTCGCCGCTCTGCAGCAGGGCATATTCACCGGCGGTCAGTTTTTCCTCGGAGACGAACTCCCCGGCGGAAAGAGCCTGTTGGCGCAGGATGACTTCTGCCCGGGCTCGCTGGCCGGGGGTCAGGGTGGTGAAGTCCGTGGCCCAGACCGCACCTTGCAGCCAGAGCAACAGAGGGAGAAACAAAAACAGCCCGGCCCAGAGCCCCCGGCGGCGCAGCAGAGGCCGCAGCCGGAAAAACAGCCCGTCCCTTTTCTGAACGCGGAGCCGGACCCGGTACCTGCGGGCCAGCCGGGAAAGCTCTGGGTAACGCCATGCGGCGCACCGGGCACAAAACCCGCCGGGCTGGGCAGTAATTGCAGAGAGATGGAGCCCATTCTGTGCCGCGGCGGTCAGCAAACCACCGGTGTTACCGTTTTGGGCCGCGAAGCGAACACCGGCCCAGAGCTGCAAAGGGTCCATGGCCCGGCCTCCTATCAGTGGGTGTTATCGGGAAGCGGCATCCCGGGAAAATTCCGTGCGGAGAATTTCACCCCGCAGAGTGATGCGCTGGGTGGAAAGGGCTGTAATTTTGAGCTGACTGCCGTAAATGGTCAGCAGCCCTTTGCCAAGTTCCAGGCAGAGCTCTCCATCGTCGTAAGAACGGATGCGCCGGAAATGCTCGATTTCCAGGATGCTTCCGCTGAGGTAAACGGAGGTGCGGCCATAAAAATTGGCCGGTGGCTGGCGGAACAGCCGCTGGAGCCATCCGGCAGGGGAGCTGTGCTGTCTGCGCTTCCTGGCCACATCCGCTCCCTCCCTGCCGCTGTGCAAAGCTGCACCCGGTGCTACATATATATGGAAGCGGAGGGTGTGCGTATGAATCAAACCAAGAACTTTTCCGGGCTGGTATCCCTGATGCTGGCTGTTCTGATCGGGGCACTCCCGTTTGCGGCACCAGAAGCCTGCGCGCAGGCATTGCGGGAGGGATTGACCCTCTGCAGCGGTCCGCTGCTGCTCTCGCTGTATCCGTTTCTTGTGGTGTCGGCACTGCTCATCCAGTGCCTCTGGGGGATGTGCTGGCCCTGCCATTTCGGTCTGTGGCATGGCTGGTGGGAGTGTATGCTCCCTGTGCGGCCCGGGTGCTGCTGGTGGGATTCCTGGGCGGCTTTGCCCCTGCCGCCAACGCTTCTGCCGAGGCGGTGTGCTCCGGTCAGATGACACCGGAAGAAGCGGACCGGCTTCTCCCAGCCTGCGTCTGTTCCGGACCGTCCTTTGTCATCCTGACGGTGGGACAGACCCTGCTGGGCAGCACAGAGGTGGGCGTTTTGCTGTTTCTGGCACAGATCACGGCCAATTACCTCTGTGCGGCTCTGCTTTCCCGACTGAGCAGGACAAACCGAAACGAAAAAAGGCGATCGCCGCGCCCGAAACAGCAGGAAATGCCGCAGCTGCGCCTGGATGGCATTCTGGCGCAGTCCACGTTGACCTACCTGAAACTCTGCGGCTTTGTGCTCTTCTTCCGGATGCTGGCTGCCGGAGCGGGAGCGCTGCTTCCGCCTGCCGTGAGCACGGCCTGCGCGATGCTTCTGGAAGTCTGTTCCGGGTGCGATCTTGCTTCCCGCACGGGCTATTGGGCCAGCACCCTCTGCTGTGCGGCATTGAGTGTACAGGGGCTTTCTGTCCTGATGCAGGTGCGGACGATCTGCCCGCCCGAAATGACCCTCCGGCCGCTGTATACCGCCCGGGCGCTGCATCTGCCGCTGTCGCTGGCCATTTTCTACCTGCTTTTGCCGGAACAGGAGGCAGAAGTGTTCAGCACGCTGCCTGCCCGGGTCATCCTGATGCGGCAGCTTCCGCCGGATTGCGCCGTGCTGCTTCTTGTGGGTTGCAGCTTTGCAGTCTGCCAGCTGACCAATCTGCTTCTGCAGCGGGATTTTCAAGAAACTTCCCCCGGAAATCTTGACAGCTCCCGGCTTTTATGATAGAATACCACATGTTGCAGCACTTCAAGATGCTACTGTGGCTCAGCCGGTAGAGCAGCTCACTCGTAATGAGCAGGTCGTCCGTTCGAATCGGATCAGTAGCTCCAAAAAGAAATCCCTGAAAGTTGGTTTGTGAAGCCAGTTTTCGGGGATTTTTGTTTGTGTGTCTTTCTTTTCTTGCAATCCTTGGTCAAATAAGGTACAATACAACAATAGAAAATCATTCTGTCATGGAGGAAATGGATGTTTGACCCAAAACTGAAAGAAGCGCTGGGCCGGGTGCAGAAGCCGGGCCGTTACACCGGTGGCGAGCCGGGCAGCGTATATAAAGATAAAAACAACGTGGATGTGCGGTTTGCGTTCTGCTTCCCGGATACCTATGAAGTGGGCATGTCGTTCCTGGGGGAGAAAATTCTGTATGAACTGCTTAACGCCCACGAAAACTGGTGGTGTGAGCGCGCTTTCATGCCCTGGCTGGATATGAAAGCGGAGATGGAGCGGCTGCAGCTGCCCCTGTATACCATGGAGAGCAAGGATCCGCTCACGGATTTTGACGCGGTGGGCTTTACCCTCCAATACGAGCTTTCCTATACCAACATCCTGGCCATGCTGGACCTGGCGGGTATCCCATTTTATTCCAAAGACCGTGATGGATCCTGGCCGCTGATCGTGGCGGGCGGCCCCTGTGCCTGCAATGCGGAGCCCATTGCGGATTTCTTTGACGTTATTCAGCTGGGTGAGGGCGAGAATCAGCTGCCCGGCATCTGCGCCGAAATTGAGAAAGCCAAAAAGGAGGGCGGCGTCTCCAAGAAAGAGCTGCTGCTCCGGATCGCAAAGATCCCGGGCGTGTATATCCCGGCGTTCTACGATGTTACCTATCAGGAAGACGGTCGGATCGAAGCCATCACGCCCAATGAGCCGGGCATTCCGGCCAAAATCACCAAGGCCATCATCAAGGATCTGAACGAGTTTACGCCGCCGACAAATTTCGTCGTCCCAATGGTGGGTGCCATCCAGGACCGCGCCAGCATTGAGGTGCTGCGCGGCTGTGTCCGTGGCTGCCGTTTCTGCCAGGCGGGCTTTTTGTACCGCCCCATGCGCCAGCGGGATGCCAATTTGCTGAACAAGGCCGCCCAGGAGCTCTGCTCCAACACGGGCTACGAGGAGCTCAGTCTGTCCAGCTTGTCCACTTCCGACCACGGCCAGCTGGAAGAGCTGTTGGATGATTTGAACGAGTGGGCACCCAAAGAGCATGTCAGCCTTTCGCTGCCGTCTCTGCGTGTGGACAACTTCTCCGAGAGCCTCATAGAAAAGACCACCAAGGTGCGCAAGAGCGGCCTGACGTTTGCGGCGGAGGCCGGTACCCAGCGCCTGCGCAATGTCATCAACAAAAATGTCACCTGGGACGAGATCGAGAAGACCTGCCGCATTGCATTCAAGGGCGGCTATTCTTCGGTCAAGCTCTACTTCATGATGGGCCTGCCTACCGAGACGCTGGAGGATATCGAGGGCATTGCCGAGACGGCCCAGAAAGTTGTAGACCTTTATTATAGTATGGACCATGCCAAGGGCCGCGGCGTTCAGGTGACCATCAGCTGCGCCTGTTTTGTGCCCAAGCCCCACACGCCGTTCCAGTTTGTGCCCATGGACACGGCTGAGACCCTGCAGGCCAAGCAGAAACATCTGCTGGAGAGCGTGCACAGCCGGAAGATCAAGGTCAACTACCACGACAGTACCACCAGCTTCCTCGAGGGCGTGTTTGCCAAGGGGGACCGCCGTCTGGCCCCGGTCATTCTGGAAGCTTACAAGCGGGGCTGCTACTTCGACGGCTGGGAGGAGTGCTTCCAGTACGATACCTGGATGCAGGTGTTTGAAGACCTGGGCGTTGACCCGCGCTTCTACTGCCAGCGTCCCATCGGGCTGGATGAGGTGACGCCTTGGTCTCATATGGACTACGGCATTACCCATGATTTTCTGGTGCGGGAGTACAACAAGGCTCTTGCTGCCCAGACCACCAAACCCTGCAACCGTGCCTGCAGCGGCTGCGGTGCCAATCATCTGTTAGGAGGTCCCTGCTTTGATTACAGTCAGAATCTCGTTTAAAAAGAAGAATGAGGCCTCCTATATCTCGCTGCTGGACATGCAGCGGGTCATGCAGCGGGTGCTCAAGCGGAGCGGCCTGCCCGTGTGGCACACGCTGGGCTTCAACCCCCATATCTACATGACCTTTGCCTGCCCGCTGTCGCTGGGGCAGGAGAGTGAGTGCGAGTGCGTGGATGTCAAGACCGAGGCTGAGGCTCCGGATTTTGCCCAGTGGAAAGAAGCACTCAACGCGATCATGCCTGCGGGCATCGAGGTCTACAACGTGGAGCCGGTGCAGATGAAAGCGGACCTCATTGCCTATGCCTGCTATGAGATCAGCTACCCGGCGGATGCTGCTCCGGTGCTGGCTCAGTACAATGCACTGGAGAGCGTGCCGGTGGAGAAAAAGAGCAAGCGCAAGACAAAGACCGTGGAGCTGAAAGAATACGTCCCGGCACTGGAGCTGCACGAAGCAGGAGAGTGGGTGCATTTCCCCATCTGCCTGCCGGCTTCTCAGGACCTGACACTCAACCCCTCGCTGCTGGTGGCGTTCCTGGAAGAAAAATTCGGCCTGCCTGCGGCAAACGCCAACATCCTGCGCACGAAATTCCTGACAGCGGACAAGAAAGCGTTTGCGTAAAAATTTTCTTGGATTTTTTGTTCAAATCGCTTGCTTTTACACGCGTTTTGTGATATCCTATTTAGGCGTTAGTGTCCGCTGAGAAACCACAGCGGGGTTAATGACACGTTATCATTAAACGGGCGGTCCTCTGACGGCGGGTTTGGCCGTGTATGAACGTCTAAAAACAAATGGAGGATTCAAAAATGGACGCACTGAAGATTATCTCTGAAGGCAGCATCAAGGCTGAGAAGCCCCAGTTCAACGTTGGCGATACCGTCCGCGTTGATGTTCGTATCAAGGAAGGCGACCGTGAGCGCATCCAGGCCTTTGAGGGCACTGTGATCGCAAAGAAGCACGGCGGCGTTGCTGAGACCTTTACCGTTCGCCGCGTGGCTTACGGTGTTGGCATCGAGCGTGTCTTCCCCATCAACAGCCCCTTTGTTGAGAAAGTTACCGTTGTCCGCAAGGGCAAGGTCCGCCGCGCAAAGCTGTTCTACCTGCGTGGCCGTACGGGCAAGGCTGCCAAGGTCAAGAGCGATATTTGATGATCCCCGGTTCAAAACGGGAGAAAAGGGACAACTTGTTGTCCCTTTTTTCTTTATTTATCGGTCAGCTGCACAAAACTGCAGCCGCCTGCAGATTGTGAGGTGCATTGAAAATGGACGAACAGGTGTGCCCGGCAGCTCAGCCAAAGGCCGGAAAGCCGCTCCGGGGGCAGAACCTGATGGAATGGTACGAGGCGCTGATCTCGGCCGCGCTGGTTCTGGTTTTGGTGTTTTCCTTTTTCTTCCGCATCATTCAGGTGGATGGCGAGTCCATGGTGCCCACGCTGGACAACGGGGATAAGCTCATTGTCTGGGGCGCGGGGTATGAGCCGCAGCGCGGTGATGTGGTCATCGTGGACAGCTACACCTCCTATGGCAAGCCGCTGGTCAAGCGGGTCATTGCCAAAGGCGGCGACACCATCAGCATTGATTATTCCACAGGCGCAGTCACGGTGAACGGGGAGCTTTTGCAGGAAGATTACATTGCGGAGCCCACCTACCTCGGCTATGATGTCGAGTTTCCGTATACCGTCCCGGAGGGAACGGTCTTTGTGATGGGCGATAACCGCAACGCCTCGCTGGACAGCCGCTCAAGCTATGTGGGCTGCATTGACGAACGTGATATTTTGGGCAAAGTGCTGCTTTGCTTTTTGCCTTTTTCGGATTTTGGAGTGGTAAAATGAACAATCAGGAACCCCGGTTTGCAAACCAGTTGAATATCCAGTGGTTTCCGGGCCATATGACCAAGACCCTCCGCATGATGGAACAGGAGATCCAGCATGTGGATGCCAGCCTGGTCCTGCTGGACGCCCGCATCCCGCTGTCCAGCCTCAACCCGGAGATCGAGCGGATCACGGCTCGTAAGCCGAAGCTGTATGCGCTGAACAAGGCGGACCTGGCAGACCCCGCCGTGACGGAAGAGTGGATCAAATATTTCCATGCGGCAGATGCCGGTTGCGTGGCCATCAGCGCCAAGCAGAAAGGCGGCGCAAAAGCCGTGCAGACTGCCATTGAAAAAGAGCTCTCCGGCCTGCTGGCTCGCCGCCAGAACCGCGGCATGGGCGGTGCCAAGACCCAGGTGATGCTCTGCGGCATCCCCAATGTGGGCAAATCGACTTTTATCAATACGTTTGCGGGTTCGGCCCGTGCAAAAGCGGCAGACCGCCCCGGTGTGACCAAGGGCAAGCAGTGGGTCAGTACCGAGAAATTCGACCTGCTGGACATGCCCGGCGTGCTCTGGAAAAAGTTTGATTCCAAGACCATCGCCTCCAATCTGGCGTTCATCGGTTCCATCAAGGACGACATTCTGGATGTCGAGGAACTGGCCATGAACCTGCTGGACGAGGTGCGCCGCAATTACCCGGAACTGGTGGCTCAGCGCTATAAACTGGATGCCGAGACGCTGGCCCTGCCGCCCTATGAGCTGATGGAGGCCATCGGACGCAAGCGTGGTCTGCTGGTACGGGGCGGCGAGGTGAACACCGAACGCTGCGCTATTATGCTGGTGGATGAATTCCGCGCCTGCAAGTGGGGCCGTATCTCGCTGGAGCGCCCGCCCCAGCGGGATGATCTGGCGGATTTTGCGGAGGATGACGACGAATGAAGCGCCGGACGGACGAAGAGATCTCAGCGCCGCTGTATGAGTACGACGCTGCCATCCGGGCGCGGTACGGCTGTTTTGCAGGCGTCGATGAAGCCGGGCGGGGACCACTGTGCGGCCCGGTCTGTGTGGCGGCCTGCATCCTCGACCCGGAAAATCCGGTGTATGGCATCAACGACTCCAAAAAGCTGACCGAGAAAAAGCGGGAAGCCCTTTTTGATGAAATCGTGGAAAAAGCTCTGGCCTACAAGATCATTTTTGTGGGGCCGGAGATCATTGACCGCGACAACATCCTCAACGCCACCATGGGTGGGATGCGGCAGGCCGTGGAGGGGTTGGACATCGTGCCAAACCTCGTTCTTGTGGACGGCAACCGCACGCCTAAAGATCTGCTCCTCCCGGCCCAGCCGGTGGTCAAGGGAGATGCCACCAGCGCCAGCATCGGCGCGGCCTCGGTTCTGGCAAAGGTCAGCCGTGACCGTTACATGCTGGAGCTGGATCAGCAGTACCCGCAGTACCAGCTGGCAAAGCACAAAGGCTACCCGACAAAACTCCATTATGAGCTCATCGAGCAGTACGGCATCCAGCCGTTCTACCGCCGCAGTTTTTTAAAAAGCAGGGCTACTGGCCGGAGGGAAAGTGATGGACCGGGCAGAGGTCGGCCGGCGCGGGGAGGCTGTGGCTGCCCGCTTTTACCAGAAACAGGGCTGCCTGCTGGTGGCCCACAACTACAGCCTGCTGGTAGGGGAGATCGACCTCATCCTGCGGGAACCAGACGGGACACTGGTTTTCTGCGAGGTAAAGACCCGCCAGCCGGATTCTCTGACCACCCCTGCTGAGGCAGTGACACCGGCGAAACAGCGGCGGATCCTCCGCACGGCCCAGCTTTATTTGCAACACACCAACCAGAGTGACCAGCCCATGCGTTTTGATGTTGCGGAGGTGACCCCTCTTGACAGCGGGCGCTGGATGGTACATATTATAAAGGGAGCGTTTACGGCCTGATGGGCCTGCTTCGGTGGGAAAACGGCAGGAACCGGCACTTACCACTGCCGCAAGATGGGGCCAAAGGATGGGCCCTCTGGGAAAAAAGGAGCGACAAATTATGCAATTTTACAGCACAAGAGATCGTAACCGCGTGGTGACCTCTTCGGAGGCGATTGCACAGGGCTTGTCCGACGAGGGCGGCCTGTTTGTCCCTGCAAGCTTTCCGCAGGTGGATGTCCAGGCACTTTGTGCGCTGGATTACCCGGAGATGGCAGCGGTCATCGTGGGGGAATACCTGACGGATTATTCCAAAGAGTTCCTGGCACAGGCAACGAAAACGACCTATGGTGCAGCGTTCGGCGGCAAGGCAGGGTATCTGGCCCCGGTCTCCGGAGATGTTTATGCCCTGGAGCTGTGGCATGGCCCGACCTGCGCGTTCAAGGATTATGCCCTGCAGCTGATGCCGAAGCTGTTGGTGGAGGCTAAGAAGAACCTTGGCCGCACCGAGAAGACCCTGATCCTGGTGGCGACCAGCGGCGATACCGGAAAGGCGGCTTTGGACGGCTACCACGACATTCCCGGCGTGGAGATCGCGGTGTTCTACCCCACGGGCGGCACCAGTGAGATCCAGCGCCTGCAGATGGCTACCCAGGAGGGCGAAAATGTCGCTGTCTATGCCGTGCGCGGCAACTTTGACGATGCCCAGACGGGCGTCAAGAAAGTCTTTGGCGACAAGGCCATTGCGGCCCGGCTGGCTGAGCGGAATATCCGCCTTTCCAGCGCCAACTCCATCAACTGGGGACGTCTTGTGCCGCAGATCGTCTACTATTTTGCCGCTTACGCTCAGCTGCTCAAGGCCGGGAAAATTGTGTACGGCGAGAAAGTGGATTTCTGTGTCCCGACGGGTAATTTCGGTGACATTCTGGCGGGCTATTACGCCAAACAGATGGGCCTGCCCGTGGGTAAGCTGATCTGTGCTTCCAACGAGAACAATGTTTTGACGGATTTCCTCACCACGGGTACTTACACTGCCAAGCGGGAATTCTTCAAGACCACTTCGCCCAGCATGGACATTCTGGTCTCTTCCAACCTCGAACGCCTGCTCTATCATGTCACGGGCAGCGACGCGGAGGTGGCCGCTCTGATGAAGAGCCTGACCGAGACGGGCAGCTATACCGTCCGCCCCGAGACGCTGAAAACCATTCAGGAAAGCTTTGGCTGCGGCTGGAGCAGCGAGGAGCAGGTGGCAGGGGAGATTCGCGCCCGCTACGAGCAGAATGGCTACCTCTGCGATACCCACACGGCAGTCGCGTTCCATGTGGCAGAGCAGCAGAAGCGGGAGGGCGTGCCCATGGTGGTGCTCTCTACGGCTTCGCCGTTCAAGTTCCCGCGCAGCGTGCTGGAAGCATTGGGCCATACCGCCCCGCAGAATGATTTTGAGGCCATGCAGGAGCTGGAGGCTGTCACCCATCATGACGCGCCCGCAAGCCTTGCGGCCCTGCGCCAGAAAGCAGAGCGCTTCAGCACGGTCATCGACCCGGCGCGGATCGCGCAGGTGGCACTGAGCTACGAGAGCTGAGGCATCTGCAAAACCGAGAACAGGAGTAAACAAACATGGCACTTTTTGTGCTTGGCGATACCCACCTCTCCTTAGGTGCTTCCAAGCCCATGGATATTTTCCCGGGCTGGGATGGCTACCTGGAGCGGCTGGAGCGCAACTGGCGCAAACTCATCACCCCGCAGGATACCATCGTGTTGGCAGGGGACATCAGCTGGGCCATGCGCCTGACGGATACCCGCAAGGATTTTGCGTTTTTGCAGGAGCTGCCCGGCCAGAAGCTCATCATGAAAGGCAACCACGATTACTGGTGGACCACAGCCAACAAGATGAACGCCTACCTCAAGGCGGAGGGCTTTGATACCCTGCATATCCTGCATAACAATTCCTACAGTGTAGAGGGCTACGCCCTTTGCGGCACCCGCGGCTGGCTGTTCGATGTGGGGGAGCCCCACGACGAGAAAGTCATGAACCGCGAGATCGGGCGGCTGAAAATGAGTCTGGATGCTGCGGAGCCGGGGCTGGAAAAACTGGTGTTCCTGCATTATCCGCCTGTTTATACCGGCACCAGCGCCCCGGAGATCGTAGCCACCCTCAAGGCCTACGGCATCCGGAAATGTTTTTACGGCCACCTGCACGGCAATGCCATCCGCTATGCGGTGCAAGGCGATGTGGACGGCATCCGCTATAAGCTCGTCAGCGCTGACGGGCTGCGGTTTTGCCCCTACCGCATCAATTAAAGGCAGCCCAAGGCAGGAATCCCTGTGAATAAGCTGTCAAAAAGAACAAAAAGTCAAAATTTGGTCTGGCAATTGTGTCCAAAGCGTGCTATAATAAGCTCTGACGCGATTGTTGCACCCAATTGAGCGCGCGCGTCCCCGCATTTCGCAAACAGCTAGGACGCGGTGCGCGGTTGCAGAGGCAGTTTTCCCGCTGCCCAACGCAATAGAATTTTTGAGTGGAGGATAAACAAAATGAAATTCATCAAGTGCGAAAAGCTCGAGAAGAGCATGGCAGAGCTGCAGTTCTCCATCGACGCTGAGGCCTTTAAGGCCGCGGTGGCCGATGTCTTCAAGAAAGAGGGCAAGAAGTATGCAGTGCCCGGCTTCCGTAAGGGCAAGGCTCCCCGCGCTCTGATCGAGAAGATGTACGGCGCTGACGTCTTTACCTATGATGCCATCAACGAGCTGTTCCCGGCTGCTTATGAGGCTGCCGTCAAGGAAGCTGGCATCGAGCCCGTTGGCCGCCCGGAGGTCACCGTGGATTCTGCAAACGAGGCTGACGGCTGCACCCTGACCGTTAAGGTTGCCATCAAGCCCGAAGTCAAGATTGGCAATTACAATGGTCTGACCGTTGAGAAGACGGTCCATACTGTTACCGATGAGGCTGTGGACGCTGAGCTGAAGCGTGTGCAGGAGCGCAATGCCCGTGAGCTGACCCGTGAGGGCGCTGCTGAGAACGGCGATATCGTGGATATCGACTTCGAGGGCTTTGTGGACGGTGTTGCTTTCGAGGGCGGCAAGGCTGAGCACTACAGCCTGACCCTGGGCAGCGGCAGCTTCATCCCCGGCTTTGAGGATCAGGTCGTCGGCCACTCCGCTGGCGAGGAGTTTGACGTCAACGTCACGTTCCCCGAGGAGTATCAGGCTGCCGAGCTGGCTGGCAAGCCTGCTGTCTTCAAGATCAAGCTGCACGAGGTCAAGTACAAGGAGCTGCCCGCGCTGGACGACGAGCTGGCCAAGGACGTTTCCGAGTATGACACGCTGGAGGCTTTCAAGGACTCCATCCGCAAGAACAACCAGGAGCAGCTCGACAAGCAGGACGATCTGGCTGTTGAGAACGCTCTGGTCGATCAGGTCATCGAGGGCATGGAGGCTGAGATCCCCAGGCCATGTACGAGACCCGTATGGACGAGATGGTCAACGATTTCGCATTCCGCGTGGAGCAGCAGGGTCTGCGCCTCGAGGACTACCTGAAGTATATGGGCCAGAGCATGGATCAGTTCCGCGCTTCCTTTATGCCCCAGGCTGAGAAGCAGGTCAAGATCCGTCTGGCTCTGGAGGCTGTTGCCGCTGCCGAGAACATCGAGGCTTCTGAGGATGACGTCAGCGCTGAGATCAAGCGCATTGCTGACCAGTACAAGATGGAAGAGGACAAGGTCCGTGAGCTGGTCAATGTCGAGGATCTGAAGAAAGATCTGGCAGTCAACAAGGCCATCGACTTCATCAAGAGCCACGCCAATGTCGTGGAGAAGGCCGCTGAGGCCGAGAAGACCGAGGCTGCTGAATAATTTATTTGGCGCACACGGTCGCATATTGCAGGGCACAGGCCCTGTAAGCAAAGGTTGTTAAAATTGACCGATACGGTGCGGAGTCCCTTTCTGGCCGTATCGGTCAATTTTGCAAATACTATAAACTTTCCATTCAGGAGGCGAACCCTATGAGTTTTGTTCCTTACGTTGTCGAGCAGTCGGCGCACGGGGAGCGTTCCTACGATATCTTCTCCCGTCTGCTGAACGACCGTATCATCGTTTTGAGCGAGGATGTCAATGATACTTCGGCCAGTCTGGTAGTGGCACAGCTGCTGTATCTGGAAGGGCAGGACCCGGATAAGGATATCAGCCTGTATATCAACAGCCCCGGCGGCTCCATCTCGGCAGGCATGGCCATCCATGATACCATGCGGTATATCAAGTGCGATGTCTCCACCATCTGCATGGGTATGGCAGCTCCATGGGGGCATTCCTGCTGGCAAGCGGCACCAAGGGCAAGCGCTTTGCACTGCCCAACGCGGAAATCATGATCCACCAGCCCCTTATTGCAGGCGGCCAGGGCGGCGGCCTTTCCGGCCAGGCGACCGACATCAAGATCCATGCCGATCACATCGTCCGCACCCGCGAGAAGATGAACCGGATGCTCAGCGAGTACACCGGCCAGCCGCTGGAAAAGGTGCAGCTGGACACCGAGCGCGACAACTTCCTCTCCGCAGAGGAAGCCAAGGCGTACGGCCTGATCGATGAGGTCATCGCTCACCGCTGAACCCATGCGGAACGCAATACACCCAGGATAAGGAAAAACGGCTATGGCAAACAACAATTCCGGCAGAGATAAAAACGAAAAAGATCTGGTTTGCAGTTTTTGCGGCAAGCATCAGGACGAAGTAGAGCGGATGATCATTGGCCCGGGCGTCAATATCTGCAGCGAGTGCATCGGCCTGTGTGCGGACCTGCTCTCGGACAAGCCGGATCACCAGAGCGGCAGCCGCCCGAGCCGCGGCGGTGCAAGCCGGGCCCGCATTCAGGCAACAGATGGCCTGTCGGTCAACATCAAGACCCCGGCAGAGATCAAAGAGGGCCTGGATCAGTATGTCATCGGGCAGGACGAGGCCAAGCGTGTGCTGGCCGTCTCGGTCTACAACCATTATAAGCGCATCCTGAGCGGCAAAGGCGCGGACGTGGAGCTGCAGAAGTCCAACGTCCTGCTGCTGGGCCCCTCCGGCGTCGGCAAGACCCTGCTGGCCCAGACGCTGGCCAAGATGCTCGGTGTTCCGTTTGCGATCGCAGATGCCACCACCCTGACGGAGGCTGGCTATGTGGGTGAGGATGTGGAGAACATTCTCCTCAAGCTCATCCAGGCAGCGGACTTTGATGTGCAGAAAGCACAGATCGGCATTATCTATATCGACGAGATCGATAAGATCACCCGCAAGAGTGAGAATCCCTCCATCACCCGCGACGTGGGCGGTGAGGGCGTGCAGCAGGCCCTGCTGAAGATCCTGGAGGGTACCGTGAGCAATGTGCCGCCCCAGGGCGGCCGCAAGCACCCCCAGCAGGAGTTTATCCAGATCGATACCACCAACATCCTTTTCATCTGCGGTGGTGCATTCGATGGCCTGGACAAGTACATCCAGCGCCGCACGGATAAGTCCGCTCTGGGTTTTGGCAGCCCCCTCAAGGATAACTCCGTAGAGGCGGAGCGTGCCCTCCTGCGCAAGGTGGAGCCCCACGATCTGGTCAAGTTCGGCCTCATCCCGGAGCTGATCGGCCGCCTGCCGGTCATCACCGTGCTGGACGATCTGGACGAGGACGCTCTGGTGCGCGTGCTCAAGGAGCCCCGCAACAGCCTGGTCAAGCAGTACAAAGAGCTGCTGTCCATGGACAATGTGGAGCTGGAGATCACCGATGAGGCGCTCCACGCCATTGCCCGCAAGACCATTGAGCGCAAGACTGGTGCCCGTGGCCTGCGCAGCGTGATGGAGAGCATCCTCATGCCCATCATGTACGATGTGCCCAACGACCCTACCATCGTCCGTGTCACCATCGACAAGGATACCGTGGAGGGCGGCGAGGCCCACATGGACTATGGTGCGGTGCGCAAGCGTTATAAAAACCAGGCTTCCCTGAGCTGAGGCTCGGCCCACAGCAGGGAAGTGCAAGCCCCGCTGAAAGCTTTTTGCTTTTGGCGGGGCTTTTTTGCGGCATCCGACTTGTTTCTGCGGCCAAAATGTAGTAGAATATGAGAGTCTGGATTGCAGTGAAACAAAAGTGCAAAAACGCTCTCTGGCAGGGGCGTATGGAAAAACGCAGCCCAGACACAGTGGGAACCAAGGAAGTACGATAAAGGAGTGTGTGCACTATGGCAAATTATTTTGAGATGAGCCGCAAAGAGCTGGCCGCTGAAAAAGCAAAGCTGGAAGAATCGTATAAAAAATTTCAGGATATGGGCCTGAAGCTGAACATGGCTCGCGGCAAACCCGGCCCTCACCAGATGGATCTGGCTATGGGACTTTTGCAGATGACGGATTACACTACTGACGCTGGCACCGATGCCCGCAACTACGGCGACCTGGAGGGCCTGCATGAGGCCCGTGAGCTGTTTGCCGATGTGATGGGGGTCAAACCTGAGGAAGTCTTCGTGGGCGGAAACTCCAGCCTGCAGCTGATGTACAATCTGGTCTCCATGGGCTATACGTTCGGCTTCCCGGAGTCGCCCTGTCCCTGGTCTCAGGTGCCCAAGCGCAAGTTCCTCTGCCCGGTGCCGGGCTATGACCGCCACTTTGCCATCACCGAGGAGTTCGGCTTTGAGATGATTAACATCCCCATGAGCCCCACGGGTCCGGATATGGATATGATCGAAAAACTGGTGGCAGAGGATGATACCATCAAGGGTATCTGGTGTGTGCCCCAGTACTCCAATCCCGATGGCTATGTCTACAGCGATGAGACCATTGAGCGTTTTGCCGCTATGAAGACAGCCGCCCCTGATTTCAAGATCTTCTGGGATGAGGCTTATATCGTCCACCACCTGACCGATGAGATCATCGAGACGCCCGTCCTGCTCAATGAGTGTAAGAAGTACGGCCATGAGGATCGTGTTTTCATGTTCACTTCCACCAGCAAGATCACGTTCCCGGGCGCCGGTGTTTCCGCCCTGGCCTGCAGCGAAGCTATGATGAAGTACATCTGCAAGCGCTTCTCGGTCATGATCATCAGCTATGATAAGATGAACCAGCTGCGCCATGTCCGCTTCCTGAAGAACAAGGAGGGCGTGCTGGCCCACATGGCAAAGCATCGTCGCCGTCTGGTGCCCTGCTTTGATGCGGTGAAGACCGCATTCAATGAGGAGCTGACTCCTTGCGGCGACATTGCCCATTGGACCAATCCCAAGGGCGGCTATTTTATCAGCCTGTATGTGATGCCCGGCTGCGCCAAGCGGGTGGCTGCCCTGTGCAAAGAGGCTGGCCTGACTCTGACGGGCGCAGGCTCCGCTTACCCCTACCACAAGGACCCGGACGATTCGCACCTGCGCATTGCGCCCACTTATCCCAGCCTGGACGAGGTGGAGACCGCTTCGGACCTGCTGTGTGTCTGTGTCCGCCTGGCTGCAGCAGAAAAGCTGCTGGCAGAGAAGCAGGCATAAACCCCGTTTCCCCGTGCTGAAAATCTCCCTGCACCGCCGCAAGGACGGCGCAGTGGAGATTTATTATATTTGGAGGTTTCCCGATTTTTATGAAGACAAAAGGCAAAGCATGGCAGTTGATCGTCACCGTTTTGCTGATCGCGGCGTTTGTCTATACGGCATTCTTTGGCGTCGCGGTCAAGTATGGTGATGTGACCACTCCCTACCTCAAAGGCGCAAAGGACATCCGCTTTGGTGTGGACATCAAGGGCGGTGTCAATGTGACCTTTGTCCCGTCCGATGACTATGACGCGACCGACGACCAGCTGGAAGCAGCCCAGCTCGTCATCGAGAACCGTCTGGTGGCCCTCAATGTGACCGACTATGAGCTGTATGTGGATAATAATTCCGACAGCCTCATCCTCGAGTTCCCGTGGCAGTCCGGTGAGACGAATTTCGACCCGGAAGCCGCCATTGAGGAAATCGGCACCACCGCCTACCTGACGTTCCGGGAGGGGAGCAGTGCCGACGGCGAGCTCATCCTGGACGGCTCCATGGTGGAGAGTGCAGCGGCCCAGTACGGCCCTGTCAGCGGCAGCAGCTCGGAATACTATGTCGCGCTCAAGTTTACGGACGAGGGTGCCAAGCGTTCGGCGATGCTACCACCCGGCTGTACCAGTCCGGCGGCACCATCAGCATCTGGCTGGACGATGAGAATGTCAGCACGGCGTCCGTCAATGCCGCCATCACCGATGGACAGGCCATCATCACCAGCTCGGCATCCAACCCGTTCACCCAAGAGGATGTCGTCAAGATGGCCCGCCAGATCAACTCCGGCTCGCTGCCTTTCGCTCTGACGGTGGACAGCTATTCTACCGTCAGCCCCAGCCTGGGCGAGAACAGCCTCAGCGCCATGGTGCTGGCAGGCCTTATTGCCTTTGCCCTCATCGTGGTGCTGATGACGGCCCTCTACCGTCTGCCGGGCTTCCTGGCCTGCATCGCGCTGGCCGGACAGGTGGCGGCAACGCTGGCGTTTGTTTCCGGTTACTTCCCGGTGTTTGAGAGCTTTACGCTCACCCTGCCCGGTATCGCGGGCATTATCCTGGCCATCGGCATGGGCGTGGACGCCAATGTCATTACGGCAGAGCGCATCAAGGAGGAACTGCGCAGCGGCAAATCGCTGGACGGTGCCCTCAAGAGCGGTTTTGCCCGCGGCCTGACTCCCATCATTGACGGCAACGTGACCATCGTCATCGTCGCCATCGTGCTGATGGGTGCCTTTGGCCCCTCGGATGGTCTGTTTGCCAAGGCACTGCACTTTGTGTTCTTTGCCTTTGGCCCCTCTACGGCTGGCACCATCTACGCATTTGGCTACACGCTGCTCACAGGCGTTCTGCTCAACTTTGTGTTTGGCGTGTTCGCTACCCGCGTGATGATCCGTGGCGCCGCGTCCATCAAGGCGCTGCGCAACCCGTGGCTGTATGGTGCAGACAAAAACGCACCGGCAGAGAAGAAGCCCATCAACTTTGTCTCCCTGCGCAAGCGCTTCCTGACCATTTCCGCCTGCCTGATGGCAGCCATCGTCCTCTGCGCCGTGGTGCTGGGCGTCCGGCTGGACACCGAGTTCACGGGCGGTGCAATGATCACCCTGAGCTACGAGGACAGCTTTGACCTCTCTGCTGTTCAGAAGACGGCTTCCGCCGCACTGGGCAGCAATGACCTGACCCTGCAGACCGGCGAGAACGTTGCCACCGGGGAGCAGACGCTGAAGATCTCGATGCCCGGCACCGAGACCGTGACCACCGACGAGGTGCAGAACCTGCTGGATTCTCTGAACGAGCAGTACCCGGGCAATGCCTTTGCCCAGCTCTCTCTGAGCAACGTGAGCGCGGCAATGGGCACCAAGTTCCTCCAGAAGAGTCTGGTGGCTGTGATGTTTGCACTGGTGCTGATCCTGCTGTACATCGCGTTCCGCTTCAAGAAGATCGGCGGCCTGACGGGCGGCATGATGGCCGTGCTGGCCCTGCTCAACGACCTGATGGTGGTGTTTGGCACCTTTGTGCTCCTGCGCACCCCGCTGGATGGCAACTTTATTGCCGCCATGCTCACCATCCTGGGCTACTCCATCAACGATACCGTTGTGGTCTATGACCGTATCCGCGAAAACCGCAGCCTGATGGGCAAGAAATCTACCTTTGAAGAGCTGGTCAACCACTCCGTCAACCAGTCGGCCCGCCGTACCGTCATCACCACGGTGACAACGGTGATGGCGCTGGGCGTTATGTGCATCATCTCCAAGCTGTATGGCCTGGACAGCATCTTCACCTTTGCATTCCCGCTGATGATGGGTATGATCAGCGGTGTGTACACCTCGCTCTGTGTTTCCACTTCCGCATGGGTCGTCTGGAGCGAGCGCAAAAAGGCGGACAAGAACTGATGGCCCACAGCCATTTCCCATTTCCGGCGAAAAAGGCCGAATTCAGGAGGAACTACTATGAAATGTCCTTATTGCGGGGATGAAGAATCCAAGGTGATCGATTCCCGCCCGACCGAAGACGGAGAGCGCATTCGCCGCCGCCGGGAATGCCTGCGCTGCCACATGCGCTTTACCACCTATGAGGTAGTGGAAACGGTGCCCCTCATCGTCATCAAAAAAGACAACTCCCGTGAGCCGTTCGACCGCCAGAAGCTGCTCAACGCCATGCTGCGGGCCTGCGCCAAGCGCCCCGTCAGTTACGAGACGCTGGAGCGTGCTGTCAGTAGCATTGAGCAGAGCCTGATGAGCTCCTATGACCGCGAGGTGACCAGCGTCCGCATTGGAGAGCTGACGATGCAGGAACTGAAAAAGATCGACGAAGTGGCTTATGTCCGCTTTGCCTCGGTCTACCAGCAGTTTGCGGATGTCGAGAGCTTTTTTAATGAACTGAAAAAACTGATGGGCGACCGCAAGAAATAAGACGCAAATACAGTAAAAGTCGTGTCGGTTTCCGGACAATTTGTTCCGGAGCCGGTACGGCTTTTTTATTTGCCTGTTCAGATGATCCGCTGGGCCAGCCATTCCATCGTTTCCACCTGGACCTGTGCCCGGCGCAGCTCCCCAAAAGCCTCCTCGGCGGCGTTCATTTCCAGGTGGCCGTCTGCCGCGCGGAGGGAGGCTTCCAGCTCTGTAAAATCCTCGGTGCGGAGCAGGTGGTTCATGTGCATCCGCATCTGGTCACACAGGTCAGCCCCATGGGCCAATGCCTTGCGGGCGGTTGTGAAATCCTCATCCCGGACGGCTTCCATGGCGGTGTCAATGTCAGAAAAAATCTCCTCGGCAAAGTGCTGTACTTTCCAGCTGCTGTAAAAAGCTGCCATCAACAGCACGGCCACAATGGCAATACAGGCGTAAATTCGTCTCATAGACCTCACGCATCCTTTTTGCGGGAGCTGCCGGAGTGGCGGCTCTCTTTTTTGAGCAGGAAATAGTCCTCTGTCTCATTGCCCACAAGCAGTAAAATTTCAGAGATCAGGACGGTGTTAGCCTCTGCGGTGCGTTCCAGCCAGGCATGATTCTTACCGCACCAGTGGAGGTTGTCTTCCAGAACCTGCCCGTCCAGGACAAAGGGGATGGTGGCGTTGGTCTGGGTGGTCTTCAGCTGCAGATCGGCCAGCCGGGCCGGTTCCCGTTCCGGCCGCAGGGCGACGGAAAGATTGCCGTTCGTCTCAATGACGGCATAGGAAACATCCCGGGGGTCAAAAATGTCCTTTCCGCGCAGGGCTTCCATCAGATCGGTCACAGTCAGCCGAAGCATCCGTAAAGCGTTCTGGTCGATTTGCCCATCCAGGATCACGGTCTTGGGCCGCCCGGACATCAGGTTGAAAAACCACTGGCTCCGGAAACTGAGCACAGACCCCAGCAGTTCCAGCGCGGCGATCAGAAAAAGCGGGATGAGGCTGGCGGTAACAGGCACTTCTTCGGATTCAATGGAGATGGAGGCCAGATTGGAGATGAGGATGGTGGAGACAAGCTCCTCCGGCTGCAGCTCTCCCAGCTGGCGCTTACCCATCAGCCGCATGGAAAACAGCACGCAGAGATAAATTAAAATGGTGCGGAAGATTAACAGTTTCAAGGCGGGGCCCTCCATTGGCTTGGAATATCGTTGGCAGGGCGGGGCATACTGCTTGGAGAAAGGAGGGGGTATTTTGCCGCAGCTTTCACCGAAACTAACGGAGAATCTCGCCCTGCTTAACGAAATGTTTGGCAGCTCGGCGGATTTTTATTCCAAGGAGGTCGAGCTTTACCACTGCCGCGGGGCGCTGGTGCTTTTTGACGGGATGGCCAGCCTGGAATCGCTCTGGGAGCTTTTGCTGGACGCTGTCAGCCGCCGCACTCCCGCACTGGATGAAACGCCGGGCGGGAGTGCCGTCTTTGATTTACTGCTGCACCATTCCGGCCTCCCGGCGGAGAGCAGCCCCGTAGAGACACTGGACGATCTGACCAGGCGGCTGACAGCCGGGATGGCCGTTCTGCTGCTGGATGGCTGTGCACAGGGCATCGCGTTCTCGGTCCAGAGCTTCAAGTTTCGCTCGGTGGAAGAACCGGCAGGGGAGGGGAATCTCCGGGGCTCCCGGGAGGGGTTTGCGGATCTGCTGCGGGTCAACCTGAGCCTGCTGCGGCGGCTCATCCGAACCGAACAGCTGGTGCAGGAAGTAACGCAGGCGGACTGTGAGATGAAAACCGAGTACGCGCTTTGCTACTGCAAGGGGAAAGTCAGTCCCGGAGCGCTTGCGCAGGTACGGAAGATCCTGGCGCAGGCAAAGCCGGAGCTGCTGCTGGATTCCAGCTATTTTGTGCCCTGGCTCTTTCCATGCCGCTTCCGGCTGTTTTCTCCAGTCAGCTATACCGAGCGCCCGGCGGTGGCAGCGGCAAAACTCTGCGAGGGGAAAATCATTGTTCTGGTCAATGGCAGCCCCTCTGCCATGATTTTGCCCACCCTTTTTGCGAAAACTTTGATTGTCTGGACGATTATGCCACCACGGCCTTTTTTTCGTCTTTCCTGCGTATTTTGAAATATGGAGCCTTTTACCTGAGCATTTTCCTGCCGGGGGCTTTCGTCTGCACCGCCGTGTATCTGCCAGAGCTGCTTCCGCCGATATTGCTCTTTAAAATCGAGGCGGCCGAAAAAGCCACGCCGCTGCCGCTGTTTGCCGAAATGGTTATGATCATCCTGATCTTAGAGATCATCCGGGAGGCCGGGCTGCGGATGCCCCAAACACTGGGGCATTCGGTCAGTCTGGTGGCGGCGCTCATTGTGGGAGACGCCGCCATTGCTGCAGGCCTGATGAGTACCCCGGTGCTGCTGGTGGCGGGCATTACGTCCGTGGCGATTTTTATTACGCCCTCTCTTTATGAGCCGGCCACGCTGCTGCGGCTTCTGGTGGTGCTGGCAGCCGGTCTTGCGGGCCCGGTGGGGCTGGTCAGTGCCGGGCTGTTTGTTCTCTTTGGGCTGACACAGGTTTCGGCGCTGGGAGTTCCGTATCTGAACGATATCTCATTCTCGAGTGACGGGGTCATCCGGCGCAACTACCGTGTCTTGTCCCGCAACCCATTTACGATCTGGCAAAGGAGGAAACCGGAATGAATCAACCTGCAGTGAACGGCGGTTTTGCTCCGCAGACTCTGTTTTTAGGACTGGCTGCTTCCAGCCTGGCGTCCAATTTCCTCAAAACAGAAGAACTTTCTGCCTGGAGCTTTCTCCTGTGGGGGTTCCCGGCAGCGCTGGGGCTCTGTTTGCTTTCCGCACTGTTGGCAGCGGAGTTTCAGGCCCGGGAGCTTTTCTCTGGAAAAGGTGTCTTCTCCCGTCTGGGCTGCGGAGTGTCCGGACTCTGGTTTGCAGTGGAGCTGATACGAACTGTCCGCACAGCACAGGAAGTCTGCTGGAGCCAGTTTTCTTCCATGGCGGCGCTCAGCGTTCTGCCGCTGCTGCTCTGGGCAGGCTGGGCGCTGCCGGAGGCTGTATTGGACCGCTCCTCCCGGGTACTCTGGTGGCTGGCAGGGCTGGGGGCTCTGCTCTGTGCAGCGGGGCTTGCCGGGCAGCTGCACTGGCAGAATTTATTTCCGGCATCGTACCGTTTTACAGGGGCAGATTTTGGGCAGATACTCTACCCGGAATATTTCGCACTGACCTTTCTTTGCCCGCAGCGGCAGTGGCGCAAGGCGGTCTGGATGCCGCTGGGCAGCTTTGGGGTGCAGGCAGCGTTCTGCTTTGGAATGGCGCTTTTATTTGGCGCACGGCAGGGGAGCGGCCTGCCCGGCTATGAGCTGCTACGTTCCTGGACACTGGGGGCCTTTTCCCGGTTCGACGCGGTTTTTCTGCTTCTCTGGCTGGCCGCAATGTTCTTCCGCATCTGTGTGCTGGTCCACATCCTCCGGCTGCTCTGGGAGAAGTTCTGCGGCCGAAGTGTCTGTGAGGTAAGCCCATGAGCCGCCGGGCCACACTGCGGCTTTTGCTGCTGGGGTTGCTGCTCTGCTGGTGCGGCGTTTTCCTGCGGAGTGAAAACACCGAAAAAAGCATTGTTCGGGCGCTGCTGCTGGAACAGACACCTGAGCAGTGGAATGTGGCACTGCTCTATCAATTCCCGGAGGCTGCGGCTGACTCCTCGGATGCGGCTGCTTCCGTGCAGCTTTGTGCCGGGACCGGCAAAACGCTGGAGCAGGCCCTCTTTGCGGCGGAGGAGCATCTGCCTCAGCGGCCCAGCTACCGCCTGTGTGAGTATCTGTTTTTGAATACCGGCAGCCTGCGGGGGGAGCTTTCCGCCTGTGAGCCGCTCTTTTGTGAACGGGCGGACCTCCGGCTGGCCACCCGGGTGCTGGCGGTGACGCCCGGCTGTGAGGAGCTTCTGGCCCGGCAGAAGAGGAAGAGCGTTTCCCGGAGCAGCTGCTCCAATGCGCCAAGGATACGGCAGAGTGTGCACCACACCTGTATGAGCGGGGGAAAGGACTGCTGCTCCCGGTGGTACAGCTGAAAGAGGGGAGCATAACGCTCCAAAAAGAAGCGCTGCTGCTGACGGAGACGGGCATCTTCAGCCTGACTGAAGAAGAAACCGAGATGGCCCGTGTGCTGCTGGAATATGGGCAGGAGCATACGTTTATAGTGGAGGAAACGCCCATCGCTATCCGCCGCGGTGTGCTGGGGGTGCAGGCAGCAGGGGATGGCTTTACCGTCCAGCTGACATTCCAGAAAAAAGCGGCATCTGCCACGCCTACAGAAACGCAGTGCCGGAAACTGGAAGCACTATGCGTTGAGACCGTCCAGCGCTGCTGGGATGCCGGGGCGGATATCCTCTCGCTGGGGAGCGTGCGCGCTGCGGGATGGACGAAAAACAGCGTTTCTGACAGCAAAAAACGCCTGCCCGGTAGTGCAGGCAGACGTAATATTTCTGGGATGAATTTTAATGTGCCGTCTCAAACAGCACGGTAATGGTCGTGCCCTCGCCGATCTCGCTTTCCAGCTTGATGCGGGCGTTGTGGATCCGGGCAATGTGCTTGACGATGGCCAGCCCCAGGCCGGTGCCGCCGGTGGCTTTGCTCCGGCTCTTATCCACCCGGTAAAAGCGCTCAAACACACTGGATTGCGCTTCTTCCGGGATGCCGATGCCGTTGTCTTTCACGGTGAGGGAGCAGTGGCCGTCCCGGGTACAGGCGGTAATGATCTGGACTTTGCCGCCGGGGCGGTTGTAGCGGATGGCGTTGTCGCACAGGTTCTGGCACAGCTCGTCCAGCAGGCTGCGGCTGCCCAGCACGGGAGCACTCTCGCCCAGGTAGGTGAGGGAGATAAAGGAACGCTTGGCGTTGACTTTCTGCCGCTCCACGCACTCTCTGGCGACCTCCAGCAGATCAACCGTCTCCATCGTGAGGGGCGTACCGGCCTCACTGACATTGTCCAGATTGGACAGCTGCAAGATATCGTTGACCAGCTGGATCATCCGGGATGCTTCCACATGGATCTTCCGGGCAAAATCCGGGATGTCTTTGGGCTGTGCAATGCCTGTTTCAATGAGCTCTGCATAGCCGGAGATGCTGGTAAGCGGCGTTTTGAGCTCATGACTGACATTGGCCGTAAACTCCTGCCGCATTTTTTCATTGTTCTCCCGCAGCAGGCGGTCCGAATGGATGCTCTCTGCAAAAGGAATGAGCTCTTTGTAGGGCACATTGTCCTGGATGCGGTCAAGATCATCCGTCATCTTCAGCACCGGCTGCACAAGGCTTTTGGTCAGCAGCCCGGCCATGAGTGCAGCCGCGGCCATCATCAGCACACAGCTCAGGATGATGGCGGGGATGGCATCATCGTAGATAGACCAGGTCGTCTCAGAATCCTGCGCTACGCGCAGGATCTCGCCGCTGGGGAGCAGGAGAGCGTAGTAATAGGTTTCATATCCGGTGGTCTGGGAATCGCGGCAGTCGCGCCCGACCCCGCTTTGCATGGCCTGCTGGATCTCCGGGCGGGTGAGATGATTTTCCAGCGGCTGTGCCGTGGCGGATTCAAACAGAACATTGCCGTCCGGGTCAATGAGCGTGATGCGCAGGCTGCTGGTGCTGTATGCACTGAGCTGCCGCGGGTCACCGGAAAGACGATACCCGGCGGATACCAGATCCGCTTCGTGCTCCATTGCCGTCCAGACCTGTGTGCGGAACGCCTTATGGAATACAAAAATACAGAGTGCTGCCGTGCATAACAGGCCCACAAATCCCATCAGGAACAGCCGATAGCCGATTTTTTCTTCCATACTGCGTGGTTTCATTCTTCGGGTTCCTCCTCACTGTCCGCCAGCTTGTAGCCCACCTTGCGGACAGTACAGATGTATTTGCCCGCGTCACCCAGCTTTTTGCGCAGGGTGCGGATGTGCATGTCCACGGTGCGGCTCTCCACCGAAATGTCCGTGCCCCAGACCACCTGCAGGATGGTCTCACGGGTCACGACCAGGTTGGTGTGCTCCAGCAGAAGCCGCAGCAGGCTGTACTCCTTGTAGGTCAGGTCTACATTGACGCCGCTGACCGTCACGCTGTGGCGGGCGTTGTCCAGCAGGATCTCATGGAAGCTGTAGACGCTGGTATGAGTCTCGGGCTCCGAGCGGCGGAGGGCTGCCCGCACCCGGCTCAGGAACTCCATGATGCCAAAAGGCTTGGTGATATAATCGTCCGCACCGCAATCCAGCCCGCGCACGGTGTCCAGCTCACTGGATTTGGCCGTGACCATGATGATGGGCAGCCTCCGCAGGGAGGGGGTGTTGCGCAGCTTTTTCAGGATGGAAAAGCCATCTTCGCCCGGCAGCATCACATCCAGGATCACTAGCTCCGGCTCCGCCGTGCGCATTGCCTGCCAGAACGGCTCTGACGAGGGGAAGCTGTTGACCTGATAGCCACTGGACTGCAGTGCATACTGTTCCAGCTCGCGGATGGCGGCATCGTCCTCTACAATATAGATCATCCCTGTTTTTCCTCCGTTGGGGTGGTTTCATTTTCCGGGAAAATATAACGCTCGCGGTAGCGGTCCAGACGGCGCTGGAACACTTCGCTCTCCTTGGCAGCGTTGCCGCTGCGCAGGTCGTTGAGGTATGCGTGAGTATCAAAGCTGTCCTGCGCGACCTCGATCTGTGCCACGGCCACATTACTGCAGTGGTCGCAGACACGCTCATAGTTGGTCAGCAGATCATCCAGCACAAAACCGTATTCAATGGAGCAGCTGCCGGCCTGCAGGCGGGCAATATGGCGGGCCTTGATGGCACGCACCAGCTCATCCACCACCTGCTCCAACGGCTCGACCTTACTGGCCAGATGCAGGTCGCCCTTGCGGAAAGCTTCCGTGGTGCGGTTCAGCGTGTCCTGCACAGCGTCTTCCAGCACCTGCAGCTCTTCCTGGGCATCCTGGGAGAATTGTACGTTCTTGGTGTGCATCTCATCGGCAGATTTGAGCAGGTTGACCGAATGGTCGCTGATGCGCTCAAAATCGCTGATGGTGTGGAGCAGGGTGTTGACGCTCTGGCTGTCAGCGTGGTTCAGCTCCCGGCCGGAAAGCTTGACCAGATAAGTGCCGAGGGCGTCCTCATACTTATCAACTTTGCTTTCTTCCTCTTTGACCTTTTCGGCCAGAGTGTCGTCCCATTTGTGCGTCAGGCTCATGGCCTGGAACACACCCACGCGGGCAAGCTCAGCCATCTCGGCGGTTGCGGCACGGGCACGCTCCACAGCCATGGCAGGCGTATTGAGCAGACGCTCATCCAGCAAGGCAAAGCTCTCTTTCTGAGTGTCGTCCGGGATGGTCAGGATGGCCAGCTTTTCAAGCAGACCTGCAAAGGGGAGCAGAACCACAGTGGCAGCAATGTTGAACGTGGAGTGGACCACGGCAATGCCCCAGGCCGCGATGGTGTCATTGACAAAGGTGAAGTGCAGCACGCTGTTCAAACCATAGAAAATGATCAGGAACAGCATGACGCCGATGATGTTGAAGTACAGATGGACCATAGCAGCCCGGCGGGCATTCTTGTTGGCACCCACCGAGGAGAGCAGTGCAGTGACGCAAGTACCAATATTCTGGCCCATGATGATGGGGATGGCACTGCCGTAAGTGATAACGCCCGTGGCGCTCAAGGCCTGCAGGATGCCGACACTGGCACTGGAGGACTGGATGACGCCGGTAACAATGGCACCCACCAGCACGCCCAGAATGGGGTTGGAGAAGCGGACAAAGAGGTTGGTGAACCAGGCTTCGTCCTGCAGGGGAGCCACCGCGTTGGACATCGTGGTCATGCCGGTCATCAGGATGGCAAAGCCGATCATGATGGTGCCAATGCCCTTGCGCTTTTCGTTTTTGCCCATATACAGCAGGATGCCGATAAATGCCAGCACCGGACTGAACGAAGTGGGTTTGAGCATCTGGATGAGCAGGCTGTCGCCCTGCAGGCCGGAAAGGCTTAAAATCCAGCTGGTAACAGTGGTGCCCACGTTGCTGCCCATAATCACGCCAATGGCCTGGTGCAGCTCCATGATGCCGCTGTTGACAAAGCCGACCACCATAACGGTGGTGGCACTGGAAGACTGAATGATCGCGGTTACGCACAGGCCCAGGAAAAATCCCTTGATGGGGCTATCGGTCAGCTTGCTCAGGATCTTCTGTAGCTGGCCGCCTGCCTGCTTCTCCAGCGCCTTGCCCATAATGTCCATGCCGAACAAGAACAGGGCCAGGCCGCCGAACAAGGAAAAGACATTGAAAATAGTCATTTCGTGTTCCTCACTTTGATTTGACGTGTTATTTTCCTACACTATGAGTATAAAGATGAAATGTAAAATCGGAAATCAGCCAAATGTAAAACTCATGTAAAGGATACAACACATCCGTGAGGTGCCTACCTTTATTATAAAGGAATCGGCAGCGGATGCAAGCAAATGAAGCAATTCAGGAAAAGATTCTCTGGATTTTTGATGGAGCGGGAAGCAGAAGAAAATGGGATGTTGTAACTCCAAGATCTACCCGCGCTTACGGGCCAGCGATGTGATCCGCACTTAGAAAGGTTGTCAGGGGTCTTTTATTTTTTATGCTGGTTTGCTATAATATAGTGTACTAGAACTCTCGTAAGCATACTATATTATGCTTTATTATGCTTTCCACTTATTGGCAGATGGCTTGTTTCGCTTTTAGATGCACCAATGTTGTTTTTGACAGACAAGATGGGGTGCGATGCCCCCATTTTGAACCAGTGCATCAGATGAAAAGAGCCTACAGGAGGAAAAACGATGGGGAACTTCACCGTTTCGCTCAAAAAGCTGACGGAGAAAGTCAGTATGGACGTGGTTTACACGCCGCAGGATCTGGAAAACATCAGTGTTGAAATTGCAGAGGTCAACCGTCCGGGCCTGTTCCTGGCGGGTTACTATGATTATTTTGATAAGTTGCGTCTGCAGATCATGGGCTTGGCGGAGATGAACTTTCTGGCGGGCCTCCCGGAGGAAAAGCGTCGGGAGCGTCTGGATCAGCTGTTCCGGCAGCAGCCGCCTGCTGTTATCGTGGGCCGCAGTGAAGAACTGGAGCCGTTTCCCGAGATGCTGGAACTGGCAAAAAAACACGGTGTGGCGCTGCTGCGTTCCAATGAGACGACCTGCACATTGATGGGCAGCCTCATCAGTGTGCTGAATCTGGAACTTGCCCCCCGCATCACCCGCCACGGTGTGCTGGTGGAAGTGTACGGCGAGGGCATTCTTATTCTGGGTGACAGCGGCATTGGAAAGAGCGAGCTGGCCATTGAGCTGGTCAAGCGCGGCCATCGTCTCGTAGCGGATGACGCCGTGGAACTGCGCAAAGTTTCCAACCGCCAGATCATGGGCACGGCACCGGAAAACATTCGCCACTTTATTGAGCTGCGCGGCATTGGCATTGTCAATGTGGCCCGTATTTTTGGTGTGGGTGCTGTTAAAGTGAGCGAGAGCCTCGACCTTGTGGTGCAGCTGGAGCCCTGGGACCCCACCAAGAACTACCAGCGTACCGGCCTCGAAAGCGAGTATTGTGATATTCTGGGTGTGAGCATTCCCAGTACCAGCATCCCGGTTTCGCCTGGCCGTAATATGGCTGTCGTGCTGGAAACGGCAGCCATCAACAACCGCCAGAAGAAGATGGGTTACAATGCCGCCAAGGAGCTGCTGATCCGTCTGGGTCTGGACGAAACGCTGGATTAACGATTTTCCCATGGAGGAGCACTATGTTTGAACCTTTGTGCGCCGCACTGGATGCGGCGGGCATTGCTTGTACCCGAAACGAGCTGTTGGCCGACCACTGTACGTTCCGTATCGGTGGTCCGGCAGACATATTTATAAAACCATGCGACGAAATCCAGCTGTGCAGGGCGGTGGCTTTTTGCAAGGAGCAGGGAGCTCGCTATTATCTGCTGGGTAACGGCAGCAACATTCTGTTTGAGGATGCAGGCTTCCGGGGGGCTGTTCTGGATCTGACGGCCATGAAAACCGGCATTGGGATGAAAGAGAACATTCCCGGCGAAGAGTCCGGTGTAGTTTATTGCAACGTGACGGTCGGGGCCGGGATGAAGCTTTCGACTCTTTGCAATTTTGCACTGAACCACAGCTGCACCGGTTTAGAGTTTGCCTACGGCATTCCCGGCACGGTGGGTGGTGCGATCTATATGAATGCAGGCGCTTACGGCGGCGAGATGAAAGATGTCCTGACCTCCGTGGAGTATTTGGCTGCGGACGGAAATATCGTCGAAGTGCCAGCCGCTGAGTTGGATTTATCGTACCGGCATAGCATTTTTGAGGAGAACGGCGGCTGCATTCTGAGCGCAACGTTCCGCCTGAAAAAAGGAGACGCTGCATCCATCAAGGCCAGGATGGACGAATTGATGCAAAAACGGATCGACAAACAGCCGTTGGACAAACCCAGCGCTGGCAGTACCTTTAAGCGGCCGGCAGGGGCTTTCGCCGCGGCCCTCATCGACCAGTGCGGTCTGCGGGGCTACCGCCACGGCGGGGCTGCCGTCAGCGAAAAGCACTGCGGTTTTGTGGTCAACTTGGGTGGCGCAACTTGTGCCGATGTACTGGCACTTTGTGATGAAGTGAGGTCCATCGTCAAAGAGAAAACAGGCTATGACCTTGAAAAAGAGATTCGGGTCGTAAGGGCATAAAGGAAAGAGGAACAACTATGGATCTTCTCATCGTCAGCGGGCTTTCCGGCGCGGGAAAATCGGTGGCCATGAATGCGCTGGAGGATATCGGCTTTTTCTGCATTGATAACATCCCGGCAGGGCTTTTGCCCAGTATCATGGCCTTTTCCAAAGCGGGCGATAACCAGCTCAAGCGGGTGGCCTTATCCATGGATGTCCGCGGATGCCGCAGCAAAGAGGAAATCGAGCAGGGGTTGGAGCAGCTGGATCAGCAGGGGATCTCCTATGAGATCCTGTTTCTGGACGCGCCGGATGATGTGTTGATGCGCCGTTACAGCGAGACCCGCCGCCGTCACCCCATCAGCATTGCGGAAGGAATCTCCACCCGGGAGGCATTTGCAAAAGAACGTCAGATCTTGCAGCCGCTGAAAGAACGGGCAAACTACACCATCAACACCGCCCTGCTCTCAACGGCGCAGAACAAAGAACGCGTCTGCGACCTGTTCTTGAAGAACGGGGGAGCCAAGAGCGCCATGCGTCTGAATATCCTGTCTTTCGGCTTCAAGTTTGGCAT
Source organism: Faecalibacterium sp. OF04-11AC (assembly GCF_003460645.1). NCBI lineage: Bacteria > Bacillati > Bacillota > Clostridia > Eubacteriales > Oscillospiraceae > Faecalibacterium > Faecalibacterium sp. OF04-11AC. The sequence continues at coordinate 71,097 of NZ_QTVP01000004.1, forward strand.
CCCGCCGGAAGCAGACCTTGTGCTGGACGTTCGCTGCCTGCCCAATCCGTTCTATGTGCCGGAACTCAAGCACAAGACCGGACTTGACCAGGAGGTCGTCGATTTTGTTATGGGGCATCCGGAGGCACAGGAGCTTTTGCGCCGGTATGAGAATTTTCTGGATTACGCCCTGCCGCTCTATGTCAAGGAGGGCAAAAGCCAGCTGACCATCGCGGTGGGCTGCACGGGCGGCAAACACCGCTCCATTACCTTTGCTCGGAAGATCGCGGAATTTTGCGAAGAAAAAGGCTATCAGCCCAGCATCCAGCATCGGGATTCTGCCCGCTGAGCCTGTGCCCTTGTTTTAAAGAACAGAAAAGGATAAAACAATATGAGTTTTGCGTCCCAGGCGCGGGAAGAAATCGCGCGGCGCAGCCTGCAAAAGGATTGCTGTGTTCGCGCGGCGGCCTATGGCTTTGCCTGCTTTGCCAAGTATTTTGATGCAAAGGGGCTGGTGCTGCAGACCGAGCAGGCCCTGACCGCACAGGTGGCAGAGCAGTTGTTTGCCCGCTGCGGTGTTCAGGGAACCATCACCGAAAAAATCCGCCCCAGCGGGGTGGTATATGAGTTTGGCATCCGTGCGCCGGAACAGGTGACACGGATGCATGAGCTTTTTGGCACCACTGGCTCAGAAACGAGCTTGCAGATCGACCCGGAGCTGATACGCTGCCAGACCTGTGTCAGCGCATACATCGGGTCGGCTTTTTTGTGCAGTGGAACGGTGATAGATCCACAAAAAGAATATAATATTGAGTTTTTGACCAGCCGCACCAATCTGGCCAAGGATTTCGAAGCGTTGCTGGCGGAGCATGAATTTGCACCGCATCGTACTCGCCGAAACGGTGTTAACCTCATCTATGTCAAGAACAGCGCCAATGTGGAGCGCATTCTGGCCTTTATGGGGGCAGCGAATGCGGCAGCACAGATCAAAGCGCAAAAAGCGGTCAAACAGGTGCGCAACCAGATCAACCGCCACACCAACTGCGATACCGCAAACCTCAGCAAGACGGCCCGCGCCAATGCACAGACGCTGAAAGCCATCCGCTTTTTGAAAGAGCAGAACGCCTTGGAAACATTGCCGGAGGTGTTGCAGGATGCTGCCGCTAAACGGCTGGCCTATCCGGATCTTTCGTTGACAGCACTCTGTGCCTGCTTTGACCCGGCTGTCAGCAAATCCGGCCTTTCGCACCGGATGAAGAAACTGGAGTCGCTGGCCGATACGCTGCGTCAGCGTCTGGAACAGGAAGCCGAGGAGGTGAAAGCATGACGGAACCGAGCGAGAATAACAAACAGGGGAGAGACTTTGTCCACCTGCATATTCATACAGAATACAGTCTGCTGGATGGTGCCTGCCGCATTGACCAGCTGATGGACCGCGTAAAAGAGTGCGGTCAGACTGCCATTGCCTGCACCGACCACGGCGTTATGTACGGCTGTGTGCAGTTTTACAAGGCTGCAAAAAAGGCGGGTATCAAGCCCATCATCGGCTGTGAGGTCTATGTGGCCACTCGTACCCGCTTTGATAAGGTAAATAAAATTGATGGCAACAACCATCTGATTTTGCTCTGCAAGAACGAGACCGGTTACAAAAACCTCTGCAAAATGGTGTCGGCTGCTTTTGTCGAGGGCTTCTACTCCAAGCCCCGTGTGGACAAACAGCTCTTGGAGCAGTACCACGAGGGGCTGATCTGTCTCTCTGCCTGTCTGGCAGGCGAGATCCCGCAGGCGATTCTGGCGGGCGATTATGAGCGCGCCAAATCTTCGGCTCTGTGGTATCAGGAGCTGTTCGGTGTCGGCAACTACTACATCGAGTTACAGGACCACGGGCTGGAAGAGGACAATATCGTACTGCCCCAGCTCATCAAGCTGGCCCGGGAGACGGGGATTCCCATGGCGGCAACCAACGACTCCCACTATCTGCGCAAGGAAGACGCCAAGATGCAGGCCATTCTGCTCTGCATCCAGACGGGCAAGACCATGCAGGATGCGGACCGCATGGAGTTCCAGACCGATGAATTCTATGTCAAAACGACAGACGAAATGTACGATCTGTTTGCCATGGTACCGGAAGCCTGCTCGAATACGCGGATCATCGCCGATCAGTGCAATTTTGATTTTGATTTTGGCCACACCAAGATTCCTTATTATAAGGCCCCGGGGGGAATGGACAACCAGGATTTTTTTGAAAAGCTCTGCTGGGAGGGCCTGGAGCGCCGCTACGGCCCCGATGTCCCGCAGGCCAACAAGGACCGCCTGAGCTATGAAATTGGCGTCATCAAAACGATGGGCTATACCAATTACTACCTCATCGTCTGGGATTACGTCAACTACGCCAAGAGCCAGGGCATCCCGGTAGGCCCGGGCCGTGGTTCCGGCGCGGGCAGTATTGCCGCATACAGCGTCGGCATTACGGATATCGACCCCATCCGTTACAATCTGATCTTTGAGCGTTTCCTGAACCCGGAGCGCGTCAGTATGCCCGATTTCGATGTGGATTTCTGCTACGAGCGGCGGCAGGAAGTCATTGACTATGTCAACCGCAAGTATGGTGCCGACCACGTGGCCCAGATCGTCACGTTCGGCACGATGGCAGCCCGCAACGCCATCCGCGACGTGGGTCGTGTGCTGGGAATGCCGTATCAGAGTGTGGACGTGGTGGCAAAGCAGGTCCCGATGGAACTGAAAATGACGCTGAAACGCGCGTTGGAAGTCTCCCCGGAGCTCAAGCGGATGTACGATACGGACCCGCAGGTAACGGAGCTCATCGATACTGCCTTGAAAGTGGAGGGAATGCCCCGCCATGCCTCTACCCATGCGGCCGGTGTTGTCATCACCCCGGAGCCGACAGACTACTATCTGCCTCTGGCGACCAACGACGGCCTGCCTGTGACCCAGTTCAATATGACGGAAATTGAAGAGATGGGTCTGTTAAAGATGGACTTCCTGGGTCTGCGCACCCTAACCGTCATCCGGGATGCAGAGCTTGCTGTTCAGAAAAAGGATCCAACGTTCGCGATCGCAAAGCTGGATTATGATGACCCGGAGACCTACCAGATGCTCTCCCGGGGTGAGACGGAGGGTGTATTCCAGCTCGAATCTTCGGGCATGAAACAGGTCCTGATGGGTCTGCAACCGCAGAACCTGGAAGATGTCATCGCTCTGATCAGTCTGTACCGCCCCGGCCCCATGGATTCCATCCCGACATACCTGCGCAACCGCCATGAGCCGGATAAAATCAGCTATAAAACGCCCCAGCTGGCGCATATCCTGGATGTGACCAACGGCTGCATCGTCTATCAGGAACAGGTCATGCAGATTTTCCGGGAGCTGGCTGGTTTCTCATTCGGCCAGGCAGATAATGTCCGCCGTGCCATGAGTAAAAAGAAGCACGCCGTGATGGAGGCCGAACGGGAGCATTTCGTCCATGGCTGCACCGACCCCGGCAACCAGTGCCCCGGCTGCGTGGCAAACGGCATCTCCGAAAAAGTGGCCAACGAAATTTATGATGAGATGTCCAGCTTTGCGTCCTACGCATTCAACAAGAGCCATGCGGCCTGCTATGCCTATGTGGCATTCCAGACCGCGTATCTCAAGTGCCATTATCCCAGCGAGTTTATGGCCGCTTTGCTCACCAGTGTGCTGGACAATACCGATAAGGTCATCGAGTATTCTGGCGAGTGCGCCCGGCTGGGCATCAAAGTGCTGCCGCCGGATGTCAATGTCTCGGGCGGCGGTTTTACAGCCGATGCCAACGGGCAGATTCGCTTTGGCTTGAATGCCGTGAAAAATGTCGGCCGAAACCTCATTGAGCAGGTCGTGGAGAAACGGCAGGGAAAACCCTATACCAGCCTGTACGATTTCTGCAAGCGGATGTATGGCAATGAGCTGAACCGCCGGGCGGTGGAGAGCCTCATCAAAGCTGGTGCGTTCGACCGCATGGGCGTCAACCGCCACAGTCTGGTGGAAGCCGTAGACGGCATTATCAAGAGCGTGGAAAGTGACAACAAGCGCAATTTGGACGGCCAGCTGGACCTGTTCTCGGTTATGAGCGGTCTGAACGCCGCTGGAAGCGAAAATGCCGACAGCTATGAGATCAAAGCATTCCCGGAGTACAGCCATACAGAGCTGCTTCAGCAGGAAAAAGAAGTCAGCGGCCTGTACCTGTCCGGCCACCCGCTGGACGCTTACCGGGAACAGTCGGCGCGGTTCGCCTCCCACGCCATCAAAGCGCTGACCGGGGAGGATGCCCATGTACTGGATAACTCTCATGTGCGCATCGTCTGCACCATTGTCAAAAACCGGATGATGACAACAAAATCCAATACCATGATGGCGTTTACCAGCGTGGAAGACCTGACGGGTACCATGGAAGTCATCGTTTTCCCGCGGGTGCTGGATACGTTCCGGGACTCCATCAAAGAAAACGCGGTCGTCGTCATCGAGGGCCGCCTCTCGGTGCGGGAAGATGAGCCTGCTAAGCTGATGGCAGAGAGCATCCTACCCATTGAAGGCTACGACCCCAAACACCCACAGGCCAATAAACCAAACCTCATGCGGGACGCCACGCAGCGGCTCTACATCCGCCTGCCCTCCCGCACCTGCCCGGAGTACGCCAAGGTCATCAATCTGCTGGAGATCTTTGATGGCGACATGCCGGTCATCTTCTATCTGGAGGATACCAAGCAGAAGCTGGCCGCTCCCCGCCGCCTGTACACCTCCGGCCATCCACTCTTCTTCCAGGAGCTCAAGCGGGTGGTGGGAGCACGCAATGTTGCAACAAAATAACATCTCTGTGCACGCTTTATACACAAAACGGGATGTGCTAAGAGTTTTCAAAAAGCTGGGTTTGTGATATAATAAACGAGGCAAGCAATCGTAAGAGGAAGCATTGGGCGGCGTCCAACAGAATGGGAGACGTCGTTCGGCATGATGCGTGAAAGAAACAAATTGGAGGGAATCTCTCTATGGAAAAGCAAATCAAGACGATTGGCGTTCTGACCAGTGGCGGTGACGCTCCTGGCATGAACGCCGCGGTTCGCGCCGTGGTTCGTACCGGCCTGCACAAGGGTTTCCGTATGATCGGCATTCAGCGTGGCTACAACGGCCTGCTGAACGGCGAGTGCTTTGAGATGAACCTGCGCAGTGTCTCGAACATCATCTCGGCAGGTGGTACCATCCTGTATACTGCCCGCTGCCTGGAGTTCAAGACCAAAGAGGGTCAGGATAAGGGCGCTGCAAAGTGCCGTGAGCTCGGCATCGATGCTCTGGTCGTCATTGGTGGTGACGGCTCTTACCGTGGTGCCCGTGAGCTGGCACACCGCGGCATCCCGATGATCGGCCTGCCCGGCACCATCGACAACGACATTGCCTGCACCGATTACACCATCGGTTACGATACCGCTATGAATACCGCACTGGAGATGATCGACAAGCTGCGCGATACCACCCAGAGCCATGATCGCTGCAGTGTGGTCGAGGTCATGGGCCGCAACGCCGGTTACATTGCACTGAACGTCGCCATTGCTTCCGGCGCTATGGCGGTTCTGCTGCCGGAAAAAGAGTTCGATATGCAGCACGATATTCTGGATAAGATCGTGGAGACCCAGCGCACCGGTAAGCGCCACTTCATCGTCATCGTGGCAGAGGGCATTGGCCACTCGCAGGAGATCGCCAACGAGATCCAGGCCCGCACCGGCATTGACACCCGCGCCACCATTCTGGGCCACGTCCAGCGCGGCGGTTCTCCCACTCTGCGTGACCGCGTGAACGCTTCTGCGATGGGTTATCATGCAGTCTGCCTGCTGGAACAGGGCAAATACAACCGCATCGTCGGTATGAAAGGTGAACACCTCGTGGATTACCCCGTGGATGAAGCTCTCGAAATGACCAAGAGCCTTGATCCTGTGCTGATTGACGTTTGCAATACCATTTCCATCTGATATTTCATTCAGAAGAATACGAACTTGAAGAACTCCAGAGCCTTTCTGGGGTTCTTTTTTTGTTGTCTTGAAGCTGCGATTGCAAGATGGATACAAAAATCCATGCCCGATTCTATCAAAAATAATATCGGTATATCGCTATATAATTCGAATATAACAATTTGTATTTTTCAGTTATTGATTTTAAATCAACAATCAGAGCTCAAATCCGACATCCAGAACGCGAAAAATACAGGTTGTATTGAAACACCAATTTCACGCAATAATTGAGTAGTTTTGTCTGCAACTTCAAAAAATCGGCACCGCGATGCAGAACGTTTTTCTTCTGTCTTGGGGCTGAAAAAGAGGGCCGGTTGTGGTATAATACACTGGTAAAAGAGAGTATTTTCAAAGGGAGAAGGACACCATGTTGGAACTGGAACAGGCAAAGCAGCGTGTGCAGGAGCTGCGCACGGTCATTGAAAAAAACAACCGCCTCTATTACGATCAGGATGCCCCGGAGCTGGAAGATTTTGAATACGATGCCCTGACACGAGAGCTGAAAGAGTTGGAGGCTGCCTATCCGGAGCTGGTCACGCCCGCTTCTCCTACGCAGCATGTGGGTGGTACACCCAGCGGGCGCTTTGCCAAGGTGACCCATGCGGTCAAAATGGAAAGCCTGCTGGATGCGTTTTCCTATGACGAACTGCGCGACTTTGACCATCGCGTCCAGGAAGCCGGTGTCATCCCGGAATATGTGGTCGAGATCAAAATTGATGGTCTTTCCTGTAGCCTGGAATATGAAAACGGCGAGCTGGTTCGGGCTTCTACCCGTGGCGATGGTGTTGTCGGTGAAGATGTAACGGCCAATGTCAAAGCCATCCGCCGCATCCCGAAGCATTTGGAGGGAGCTCCAGAGTTTCTGGAGGTGCGTGGTGAGGTGTACATGCCCCACGAAGCATTTCAGAAGCTCTGCGCAGAGCAGGAGCTGCAGGGTGCTGCTCCGTTCAAAAACCCGCGGAACGCAGCCGCCGGATCTCTGCGCCAGAAAGACGCAAAGATCACCGGGAGCCGTGGCCTTTCCATCTTTATCTTCAATGTTCAGCAGATTCGCGGCAAGGAGCTGACCACCCACGCCGAAAGTCTGGATTACCTCAAGAGTCTGGGCCTCCCGGTCTCGCCGCGCTACCACGTCGTTCATGATATTGAGGATGCCATCGCGGAGATCGAACAGATCGGCCAGAATCGTTCCAAGCTCGATTTTGATATGGACGGCGCGGTCATCAAGGTCAACAATTTCGCACAGCGCGATTTGATGGGCTCCACCAATAAATTCCCGCGCTGGGCCATTGCGTTCAAGTACCCACCGGAGGTCAAGGAAACGGTTCTGCGCAGCATTGATGTGGCGGTTGGCCGCACCGGTGTGTTGACGCCCACCGCCTGTTTTGACCCGGTTTTCCTCGCCGGCACCACCGTTGCCCGCGCCACTCTGCACAACGAGGATTTCATCAAACAGTTTGGCCTCTGCATTGGCGACACCATTCAGGTGCGTAAGGCGGGCGATATCATTCCGGAAGTCATCGGTGTGACCAGTCATGCAGAGGATGCAGAGCCTTATCAGATGCCGGAGATCTGCCCCTCCTGCGGGGCACCGGTCGTTCATCTGGAAGATGAAGCCGCCCTGCGCTGTGTCAACCCGGAATGCCCGGCCCAGGCTCTGCGCAACCTCATTCATTTTGCATCCCGTGATGCCATGGATATTGATGGCCTTGGCACGGCAGTTGCCACCCAATTGGTTGAAAAAGGTCTTGTCCACTCAGCGGCAGATATTTATACTCTGACGATGGAGCAGCTGCTGACACTGGAAAAATTCAAGGAAAAGAGTGCCGCCAATCTGCTGCAGGCCATCGAGCGCTCCAAGCAGAACAATCTGGACAAGCTCCTCTTTGGCTTTGGCATCCGCAACATCGGGGATAAGGCCGCCGCTTTGCTGGCAGAACATTTTGGCTCCATGCAGGCCATCCGGGAAGCCACCATCGAAAGCATCAGCGAGATCGACGGCTTTGGCGGTGTGATGGCCCAGAGCGTAGTGGAGTTCTTCGCCAAGGACGGAACCACCGATCTTATCCACCGCTTGGCCGACGCGGGCGTTAACATGCAGTGGAAAGGGGAACCCAAGGGTGACAAGCTGGCCGGGAAAACACTGGTGGTCACCGGCACACTGGAAACTCTTTCCCGTAACGAGGCGGAAGCTCTTATCGTGAAGAACGGCGGCAAGGCCAGCGGCTCTGTTTCCAAAAAGACTTCTTATGTCGTAGCGGGTGCGGCAGCCGGTTCCAAACTGACCAAGGCGCGATCCCTGGGGGTGACCGTCCTGACAGAAGCGGAATTCCTTGCCATGCTGGAAAATTAAAATTCAAATCAAATCTTGCAAGCAGCCTTACCGTGGAAAGTGCTCCACCGTGGGGCTGCTTTTTTGCTGCGGTTCTAAATGCAAGCCTGCCGCCATACAGTGAGGACAAGAGGACTAAAAATCCAAAATCGTCCGGAAAGGGGAAATAAAAATGGACGAGTATTACCGCGCGATTCAGTCTCTGCCCAGCTGGCTTTCCCGGCCGCTGGCAGAACTCCCGGTTGAACTGGCAGAGCAGGTCCATGAGATTCGGCTGCGGGTGGGCTGTCCGGTGCAGATGACCATTTCCGGCGTTCTCTGCACGTCGGCCTGCGTCCCGGCGCTCCGGCAAATCGTGTTGACCCAGCTGCAGATGGATGAGATTTTCCTCACGCTCTGCGATGGCTCCGTCCACACCCATCAGGCGGAAGTCGCCCAAGGGTATGTCACCCTGCCAAATGGCTGCCGGGCAGGTCTTGGCGGACGCTTTTTTCTGCATCCAACACAGGGCGCGGTTTTGCAGCAGCTCCACTCAGTCAACCTCCGCATTGCCCGGTGGAAATGGATCACTTTACCAGAAGAACTGCGCAGCCTGCTGGAACAAAGGCTGACGGGGGTGCTTTTGATCGGCGAGCCGGACAGTGGCAAAACCACCCTTTTGCGCAGCATAGCGCAGGCACTGGCCGCACGGGACAAAACCGTCTGCGTCATTGATGAACGCCGGGAAATCTGCCCGGGAGCCACCGTTCCTTACGAGCAGAAAACCATGGCCGTTGATGAAATTTCAGGCCTGCCCAAGGCAATGGCTGTCCAGATGGCTTTGCGCACCCTCTCGCCCCAGTTTATCCTGCTGGACGAGCTTGGCGGCACGGAAGAAGTCCGGGCGCTGGAACAGGGAATGTTCAGTGGTGCCGCTATTATTGCCACTCTCCATGCCTCTAGCTGGGAAGAAGCATTCTGCCGTCCACAGCTGCAGGAGTTCCGAGCCTGCGGGGCGTTGCAGGCTGCCGTGCTGCTTCGTGGCCGGGATCATCCGGGTCAGGTTGCCGCGGTGCGGATATTATGACGGCTTTACGGCTGGTGGGCACATTCTTTTTGGTGGTGTGCGGCTGGTGCGCAGGGGATGCCGTCTGCATCCGCACGCAGGAGCATCTGGAAGCACTCCGGCAAACCATTGCGCTCCTGGAGGAGATCGAGCAGGAGATCACATTCCGCCGGGCTGACCTGAACATGCTGGCGAAAAAGTTACAGCGTGAGCACAAACTCTTCTGCTCCGCCAAAATGATTCAGACAGCCATTCCACCGCAGAGTTTCTCTCCGCAGGAAGCCGCCTGCTTTGCGGAGTGCTTTTCCGCCCTTGGCCATACGGAAGCAGAACAGGCGTGCAGCAGGCTGGCATTTTATCAAGAGCGCTTCCGCAGCTTTTGCAGCAGCAGGAAAAAGCCGCACAGAGCCGCCTGGTGCTTGCCCCGAAACTCGGGATACTTCTTGGACTTACGGCAGCCATTCTCCTTTTTTAAAGCGCAAAACTTCGTTTCAAATACAGGGAGGAAACCGGGCAATGGAAATTGATCTCATTTTCAAAATTGCGGCCATCGGCATCATCGTAGCGGTGCTCAACCAGTTGCTGATCCGTTCCGGCCGGGAAGATCAGGCCATGATGACGACATTGGCCGGGCTCGTGGTAGTCTTGTCCATTCTGGTCAAGCAGATCAGCGCATTGTTTGTCACCATAAAATCTTTATTCGCACTATGAGCCTTGCTCTTTCCAGCCTTGCCATTGCCGTGCTGGCGGCAGTTTTGTATGCACTGTTCCAGAAAAGCGCCCCGACTTTTTCACTGCTGGTTTCCATGGCCGCGGCCTGATTTTGCTGGCCCGGGTCGGGAGTGCCGCGCAAAGTGTTCTTTCCGGGCTTGTCCGGTTGGAGCAACGCGCCGGCGGAGATGCATACGGCTGTCTGCTGCGCTGTACGGGCATCGTTCTGCTGACCGACTACGCACGGACGCTCTGCGAGGAAGCCGGAGCGGAATCGCTGGCATGGTGCGCTGCGCTGGCTGGGCGGCTTTTGGTGCTGGCGGCGGCGTGGCCGCTGCTGGAAGAGATCGGACAACGGATCTGGAGTGTTCTTGGATGAAACAACATGGATTCAAAAAGCTTCTTTTTGCCCTTTTTCTGGTCTGGACAAGCCTCTGCATCATTACCCCGGCGGCACTGGCTCTGGACGAAACAACTCTATCCGGCATCCCCGGGGCAGAACAGTGGCAGCCTTACCTCGAACAAAGCCCGGTAAGCATTTCGGATTTTGCGGATGCCCCGCTCGACGCCTTAAAAAAGCTCTTCCACGGTTCCATGGCAGCTGCCTTGCAGGAGACACTGCGCGGCAGCACGGATGCGCTGTTATTTTTGCTCCTTGCTGCGCTTTTGTCTTTTCTGACAAGTGAGACCACCAACGGCGAACTGCTTGATCTGATCGCGGCAGGTGGGTGCGGTGTTCTCCTCTGGAGCAAGCTCCTCACGCTTGCGGAACAGCTCTGTGCACAGATGGGAGAGTGGCGCGGCTTTTTGCTGGGGTTTCTCCCGGTCTATGCCGGAGTCCTGACCATGGGTGGGGAAACGGCAGCAGGCAGCGCGGCCAGCGGATTTTTTCTGACGATCCTCTGCTTTCTGGCGCAGTGCCTGACAGCATTTGTCCGGCCCTTGCTGCAATGCTATCTGGCTCTCAGCATGGCCTGCTGCATCAGCACAGATCACGGGCTTGCCGCTTTCTGCCAAAGCACAGGCGCTTTGCTGCGCCAGGCACTTCATTGGGCGGGGAAGTTTCTGGCACTTTTGCTGGGGTTGCAGCGGGTTACAGCATTGCAGCTGGACCGTGCCGCGCTCCGCACAGGCCAGCTTCTGGCCGGGAGCGTCCCCATTGTAGGGCAGACTTTAAGCGATGTTTCAGAAGCGTTTCTCGCAGGAATCCAGCTCTTGAAAAGCGGCCTCGGCCTTGCGGCCATTGCGTTTCTTGGGGCGGAATTTTTCCCGCTGTATCTCGGCATGATGCTCCAGCTGGCTCTTTTGTTCGGATGCAGCCTGTTTTGCAGCCTGACAGGGAACATCCGCTGTAAGGCCTTACTGGATTGCTTTGCCGAAGCGGTCCGTTGTATGGCGGCAGCAACCGCGCTTTTCTTTGGATTATTTATAATGGGAACGGTATTTTTGTTTCTTGCGGGAGGTGGGTAAATGCAGCCGTTGGAACGGGCCGTGGCGATTTTCTGTATCGCCTGTATCTGTGCAGAGCTGACCACGCAACTGGCGGGCAGCACATGGGCCCGGCGGTGCATAAAAGCCGTGGCAGGGCTATATATTCTAGTAGTGTTTGCCCGCACCGTGCCGCAAGCCCATGTGCAGCTCCGGGCGCTTTTAGTTCCAGTGCAGGAGCCGGTTTCCATTGCATCGCCCGAAACGGCCATTTTAGCGCAGACGCAGGCGCAGCTGGAACAGACACTCGCGGAACAGTGGTGCACGAAAACCGGGAGAGAAGCTTCGGTAGCCGTGATGCTGAAAGAGACCGATTCGGTTGTCGCTATTTGTTCCGCACAAATGACGCTCCCGGCAAACTGTACCGCGGAAGAACGGCAGCAGGCAGGTGCCTTTTTGCAGGAAAAGCTTCAGCTGCTGCCGAAACAGATCCGGATCGCTGCAGCGGGGGAGGAAACACCATGAAGCCAGAACTTTCGGAACTGAGGAAGTGGCTGCAAACCCTGCTGAAAAAGCAAAACCGTGCACGGCTTGCATTGGTTCTGGGCTGCATCGCCATGGCGCTCATTTTGCTTTCAGAGTTGTTCCCGGCAAAAGCCCCGGCGGCACCGCAGGCTGTATCTCCGGAGGAGGGTACTTACAAAACACAGCTGGAGCAGCAGCTGACAGAGCTGATCGAGCAGGTACAGGGAGCAGGAAAGACCACTGTGATGCTCACACTGGAAAGCGGGGAGGAGACCGTTTATGCCTTGGACACGCTCTCGGGACAGACCCAGACGCAGCAGACCCATGTGCTGCTGGACGACGGGACCGCACTGGAACAAACTGTTTATCTACCGACCATCTGCGGTGTGGCGGTCGTCTGCGAGGGCGGCGGAGATGTCCGGGTCGCCTCCCGCATCACAGAGCTGGTAGGTGCCCTGCTGGATGTTCCGTCCAACCGCGTCTGTGTGGAGCAGCGCCGTACCCGAAACTGATTTGTATTTGCGATTTGTATTTGCAAGGAGGAACGAACATGAGAGCCACTGCAAAAAGTACGACCCGCAAGGCCACTGCCATTACATTGGCCGCCGCTCTGGTGGTAGCAGTTTACCTTAACTGGCAATATTCCCGCACCGGAGTCAGCCTGAATGAAGATGCTGTCAATGTTTCAGCCGCTGTGGTCGAGACAGAAGAGGAGGCTGTTGCGGCTTCTCCCATCACGGATGGGTTGATGACGGAAGCAGAAGCGGTTTCCAGTGCCAACAAGAATTACGGCGAGGCACAGCTTGTCAGCGTGGCAAACGACTCCGGCTCCAAATTTTTTGAAGAAGCCCGCCTCAAGCGGGAAAAAGCCCACGATGCCGCACTGGATACCATCCAGAAAACGCTCAAAAGCTCCAACCTCTCCGCCGAGGAAAAGAAATCCTACGCGCGGCAACTGACCGGAAACCTGGAAGACCTCAATGCGGAAAATGAGATCGAAACGCTGGTCAAAGCCAAAGGCTTCGCGGACTGCCTGTGCTTTTTGCAGTCCGGCCGGGCTGATCTGACCGTCATGACCTCCGGCGACGCTCTGACCGCCGCGCAGGTGGCACAGATCCGGGACATCGTTTTGAGTAAAAGCTCTGTGACCGCCCAGAATATCACTGTGGTAGAAGTGAAGTAAGGTGTTGTGAAAATGCAGAAAGAATGGTATAATAACAGTAAGCATTCAATGGCAGGGAGAATTCTCTGCACAGACCAAAACAAAATAGAATGAGCTTGCGCTCATTTTGGATGGAGGACCATAGAATGGAATTACAGAATATGGATCTTAGAGGCGGCAGCCTGCAGATTTCGACCGAAGTCCTGGGTAAGATTGCGCGTTGTGCCGCATTGGAAGTAGCGGGCGTTGCAGAAGTTTCCTGCGGCAGCCAGAACCGGAAAGTAAAAGACTTTTTGGAGCGTGCTAACGTGCAGTCTCCTGTTACGGTAGAAATGCGGGATGGCACGGCTGAGATTACCCTGCATCTCGTCGTCGCATTCGGCGCGCGCATCCCCTCCGTGGCGGAAAAGGTGCAGGAAAACGTCAAAACAGCCGTCCAGAACATGACGAACGTCACCGTCAGCCGTGTAGACCTTGTGATCGCGGGCCTTGCTCCGGCACAGGATGCCGCAATCGACTGATCAACCCCCAAAGAATGTGAATAAAAACAAAAGCAGGGCTTCTGCGGCTGTGGCTGCGGAACGCCCTGCTGCGAGAGGAATATTATGGATAAAATTTTGCCCCGTCGTGAAGCCCGCGAAAACGCCTTTCTGCTGGCATTTTCTCAGACCTTTGGTGATATCGCTCTGGAAGAAGCACTCGATAACCACGCAGAGTGCGACGAAGAGCATCCTGTGGATGTGTTCGGTCAGCGCCTGCTGCGCGCTTACTACGGCCACTCGGCTGAGGTGGATGACCTCATCCGTGACCATCTGCGCAACTGGACCATGGAGCGTCTGCCCCGTGTCAGCCTGACCGTGCTGCGTCTTGCTCTGGCAGAGATGCTGTACGGCGACGAGAAAAAGCCTGGCGTTGTCATCAACGAGGCGGTTGAGCTGACCAAGAAATACGGCGCGGACGAGGACTACCAGTTCGTTAACGGTCTGCTGGGTGCAGTAGCCCGCGAGAAAGGGCTCGATGCTGCCGATGCGATGGAGTCTGAAGAGCTGTGAGCTGTTACACACTTGGAATCGACACAAGCAACTATGCAACCTCTCTGGCCGTTTTTGATACAGCCGGAGAGGTTGTTTGCGCAAAGAAGCGGTTTCTCCCGGTCAAGGAGGGCCAGCTTGGGCTGCGCCAGAGTGATGCGTTGTTCCACCACACGGTAGCACTCCCGGAAATGCTGGGAGAGCTTGGTCATGAGTTTGATCTGACCCAAATCGCAGCGGTGGGTGTCTCCCAGAAACCGCGTCCGGTGGAGGGAAGTTATATGCCCTGCTTCCTGGCAGGCGTCAACGCGGCCACGGCCTTTGCGCTGGCCCGGGGCATCCCGCTCATCCATACGACACACCAGCAGGGCCATGCGGCCGCCGCGCTTTTTGCTGCGGAGGGGGACAAACTGTTCCGCCAGAAAGTGCTGCTGTTTCATATTTCCGGCGGCACCACCGACCTGCTGCTCTGTGATGAAGTCCGACGCATCGAGACCCTTGGCACCAGCACAGACCTCTATGCCGGACAGGCTGTGGATCGGGTGGGTGTCAAACTGGGCTTTGGCTTCCCGGCGGGTGCGGAAGTTTCTCACCTTGCGGCAAACTGTACCGAGCCTATCAAGCCAAGATCCAGTGTCCGAGGGATGCAATGCAGCCTCTCCGGGCTGGAAAATCAGTGCAATGCCCTGCTCAAAGAGGGCAAAAGCCCGGAGTATGTCTGCAAGTACTGCCTGCTCTGCGTGGCCGATACCGTTGTGAAAATGACAAAGGCGGCCCAGAAAGAATATCCCGGGCTCCCGGTGGTCTGCGCCGGCGGCGTGATGAGCAGTGATATTATCCATGCCTGGGTGCAGCAGCGTCTGCCCAAGGTCTACTTTGTGCCGGGACAGTACTCCAGCGATAACGCCATTGGAGTTTCGATCCTGGCGGCACGGGAGGCCGGATTATGGCTGAAGTGATCTCGGTTTCCGCCCTGAACCAGTATGTTAAAACACTTCTGGATGCAAACGACATTTTGTTTGATCTGGCTCTGCGAGGTGAGATCGCTAATTTTGTGCAGAATTCCCGGAGCGGACACTGCTATTTTTCCCTCCGGGATGAGGCCAGCAGTGTGAAAGCGGTCATGTTCCGCTCGGACGCGCGGCGGCTTGGCTTCCGCCCGGAAGAGGGAATGAAAGTCATCGTCCGCTGCCGTGCCACCCTTTATGAGCGGGATGGTGCATTTCAGGTCTATGTCAACGATATGTTTCCGGATGGCATCGGCTCTGCACAGCTGGCCTTTGAGCAGCTGAAAGCAAAGCTGGAACAAGAGGGCCTGTTTGCTCCAGAGCACAAAAAGCCGCTGCCTGCTTACCCCAAATGCATCGGGATCGTTACCAGCAAAACGGGAGCTGCGCTGCAGGATATCCGCAACATCATCTCCCGCCGCTGGCCTGCGGTGCGGCTGCTGCTCTGCCCGGTCAACGTGCAGGGCTTTGAAGCCGCCAAAGAGATCGCTGCCGCCATCGACCGGCTGGATAAAAGCGGGGAAGTGGACACCATCATTGTGGCCCGTGGCGGCGGCAGTCGGGAAGACCTCTGGGTCTTCAACGCGGAGATCATTGCCCGGGCAGCTTACCGCTGCAAAACGCCCCTCATCAGTGCCATCGGACACGAGATCGATTTCACGATTCTGGACTTTGTTGCAGATCAGCGTGCGCCTACCCCCTCGGCAGCAGCAGAGCTGGCTGTACCAGACAGGGCGGAACTGGCGCGCAAATTATACAACCTGGAACAAAATATTCAGAATATAATGCAAAACCAGCTGAAAATATGCTATAATGAGCTTATGCAGGCGGAGCAGACGCTTTCGCCGGAAGCGGTACGCACTCCGCTGACCGCTCGGCGGCAGAGCCTTGCTGCACGGCAGGAGCAGCTTCAGCAGGCGATGCAGCAAAAGCTCCGTAACAAAAAAGAGCAGCTCGGCCACGCCGCGGCCCTGGCTGGCTCCCTGAGCCCTTATCAGGTGCTGGCCCGCGGCTATGCCATGCTCTACGATAAAAACAAAAAGCTCTGCACCGCGGATTCTCTGCGTGCAGGAGATACGGTCACTGTGCGGGGAGCTGCAAAACTTGCACATTGCACAGTCATCTCCGTGGAGGAACAAGATGAGAGCACCCAAAACCTTTGAGGACGGGATGGCCCGTCTGGATACGATTTTAACCCAGATGCAAAGTGAGGATACCACACTGGCCGAATCGGTCAAGCTGTACGCGGAAGCGGCCTCACTGATGGAATATTGCAGAGCGACGCTGGAAAAAGCCTCTCTGCAAATCGACGAGATCGACGCAAAACGCAGCGCGGCAAAGCCCGCTGCAGCCGACGATTGAAGGAGGAAGTCCATATGGATTACGAAAAGCAGTATCATGAATATCTTGCCCGGGTCAACCGTGCACTGGAAGCCGCCTGCAATACCTACCTGCCGGAGGAATCCGAGGTCTGCCGCGCGGCCCGCTACAGCCTGATGAGCGGCGGCAAGCGCATCCGTGCGGTACTGGTGCTGTCCGTCTGCGATATGCTCCATGGCAATGCCGAGGCAGCCGAGCAGTTTGCGGCGGCGGTCGAGATGCTGCACTGCTATTCTCTCATCCATGATGACCTGCCCTGCATGGACAACGATGACCTGCGCCGCGGCAAACCCTCCTGCCACAAGGCATTTGGAGAAGCCACTGCCATGCTGGCCGGCGATGTCCTGCTGACGGAAGCATTCAACGCCATTGCACACGCTCCGGCTTCGGCTGAGATCCGTGTCTGTGCCGCACAGGCACTGGGCATGGGGGCTGGCAGCCACGGTATGGTCTACGGCCAGGAGCTGGACCTCAAATATGAGGCACTTGCCGCCACCGAAGAACAACTGCGCCTGATCCACCGCCACAAGACGGGTGCGCTCATCAATGCTGCCATCCAGATGGGTGCCGCCGCCGCACAGGCAACGGAACAGCAGAGCAAAGAGCTGGAAGACTATGCGTACGGCATCGGCCTGGTGTTCCAGATCGTGGATGACGTGCTGGATGTAGTCGGCTCACAGGAGCAGCTGGGCAAGCCCATTGGCAGCGATAGCGAGAACGGCAAGACCACGTTTGTGACCCTGTTTGGCACAGACGGCGCTATGGAGCTGGCCAAGAAATTGAACGACGAGACCTGCGCTTCGCTCCACCGGGAGTTCGGGGAGAAGAGCGCGTTCCTGGTGGAGCTGGCCAGGGAGCTTCTGGTCCGGCGCAGCTGAGGAAATACACAAGAAGGTGGACAAAACATGCAATTGATCAAAGATCTGTTCTCGGTAAACGAGATCCTGACCGTATCGCTTCTGGGCTGGTTTGTAGCCCAGGTGCTCAAGACGATCATCAATTTTATCCTGCTTGGCAAATTTCAGCTGGAGCGGATGTGGGGCGACGGCGGTATGCCCAGCGCACACAGCGCGACCGTTTGTGCAATGGTCATCGCAACGGCACGCAGCGCGGGAGTCGGCTCCTCGATCTTTGCAGTTGCAAGTGTTGTCGCCATTATCACCATGCACGACGCCATGGGCGTGCGGCATGAGACCGGCGAGCAGGCCAAAGTGTTGAACCAGATGATCGAGCAGTGGATCGACATCAGTGAGCAAAATTCGCCGTTTTTGCAGAACATGCACCTGAAAGAGATGGTCGGCCATACACCGCTGCAGGTGGTGGCAGGCGTTCTGGTCGGTGTTGCGGTAGGGCTCCTTTACCCGATGAGCCCGGTGTGAGAATTTTCAGGAAGAAAAATGAGAAGGACGTGGAGCTATGAATTTTCCTTTGCTCGAAAAAATTTCACAGCCTAGCGATTTGAAAAAGCTTTCGAGCGGGCAGGTCAATCAGCTGTGTGAAGAGATCCGGGCATTTCTGCTGGATCATGTTTCCAAAACAGGTGGACATCTCGCTTCCAACCTCGGTGCGGTAGAGCTGACCGTTGCATTGCACCGCGTATTGGAAACGCCGAAAGACGAGATCGTGTTTGACGTCGGTCATCAGTGCTATACCCATAAACTGCTGACCGGCCGCCGGGAGGGCTTTGCCAAGCTGCGGCAGCTGGATGGCATTTCCGGTTTCCCCAACCCAAAAGAGAGCGTCCATGACGCCTTTGTAGCGGGTCACGGCAACACCTCGCTCTCCCTGGCTATTGGCATGGCCTGGGCCAGGAAACTGCGGGGGGAGCCGGGCCATGTGGTTGCCGTCATTGGCGATGGCTCGTTCACGGGCGGCATGGTCTACGAGGGGATGAACAACATTGGCGGGCTGGATAACCTGCTGGTGGTCCTCAACGACAACAAGATGTCCATTTCCAAAAACGTTGGTGCGCTGGCACGGTATTTCAGCCATCTGCGCACCACGAGCCGTTACATTGATGCAAAAGAGAACGTCCGGACGTTTCTGGATGGGGTCCCCGTGGTCGGTCCGCCGATCAAATCCGCCATTCAGGGCGGTAAGAGCATGGTGCGCCGGGCCATGTACCATTCTACCATGTTTGAGGATATGGGGTTTCATTATTTCGGACCCATTGACGGCCATAACGAAGCAGAGCTGGAGCGCGCGCTGCGCGCCATCTGCAGCCAGCCCGGCCCCCATTTCCTCCATGTTGTGACCAAAAAGGGCAAGGGCTACGCCCCGGCAGAGGCAAACCCCGGCAACTTCCATGGCGTTTCGACCTTTGATTTGGTTCACAGTATCCCGGACCCGGAGGTAGCTCCGAAAGAATCGTTCTCGACCGTGTTTGGCAACCTGCTCAATAAGCAGGGAAGTGAGAATGAGAAGATCTGTGCCATTACCGCCGCCATGAAATACGGCACTGGCCTGCAGTTCTTCTACCATACGCACCCCAAGCGCTTTTTTGATGTTGGCATGGCAGAACAGCACGCTGTGACTTTTGCGGCCGGTCTGGCCAGCCAGGGAATGCTCCCGGTGGTGTGTATTTATTCCACATTCCTCCAGCGTTCCTACGATCAGATCATTCATGACGTCAACCTGTTGAAAGAGAATGTGGTCTTCGCCATTGACCGTGCCGGTTTTGTCCCGGCCGATGGTGAGACGCATCAGGGCATCTATGACCCGGCATTCCTCAGCCAGGTTGGGATGCCCATCTATTCTCCTTCCAACTATGCAGAGCTCAAATACTGGCTCCCCATTCTGCTGAGCAATGAGATGCAGGGCCCCCGCGCCATCCGCTACCCGCGCGGCGGTGAGAGCAAGGCATTGGCGCAGTATGGCTGCTCAGGTAAGGAGTACGATCACCTCTACACTGCGCCGGGCGCAAAGATCGTTCTGGTCAGCTATGCGGACGAAGTGGAGGACGTACTGAACGCGGCAAAGCTGCTGGGCGCGGAAAACATCCCCTGTGATGTTTACAAGCTTGTGAAGATCTTCCCCTTTACGGAAGAACTCATCCGCGAGATCATGCGGTATGACGTTGTTCTGATGGCGGAAGAGTGCGTCGCCTGCGGCGGCATTGGAGAGCATCTGGAAATGGCCCTGCAGCACGCCGGATGGAACGGCAGATACATTCACACAGCGGTGGAGCAGCTCTGCCTGCCCCATGCCACGGTGCCCCAGATCAAGCAGGTGACCGGGCTGGATGCGGAGCATCTGGCACAGGCGGTGCGGGAGGCCGTACAGGCCCCGGAAGCGAAAGGAGAGGCCAAGGTTTGAAAATTCGATTGGACCAATATCTGGTGCAGCACGGACTCATCCAGAGCCGTGAGCGCGCCAAAGCCATGATCATGGCAGGTGTTGTCTTTGTCAACGAGCAGAAAGTGGACAAAGCCGGTGAAATGATCAAAGAAGATGCCAAAGTGGAAGTGCGTGGCCATGATATCGGTTATGTCAGCCGCGGCGGCTTGAAGTTGGAAAAAGCTATGCAGTGCTTCCCGCTGACCCCGAATGGAAAAGTCTGTATGGACATTGGTGCCTCGACCGGCGGTTTTACCGATTGTATGCTGCAGAACGGTGCGGTCAAGGTCTACGCGGTGGATGTTGGCTACGGCCAGCTGGCCTGGAGCCTGCGCACCGACGAGCGGGTGGTGAATATGGAGCGGACGAACATCCGCAATGTTACCCCTGATATGCTGGAAGAGCCCATTGAGTTTTTCAGCGTGGATGTCTCGTTTATCTCACTGCATCATATTTTCCCGGTGGCACAGGCTATCACTACGCCGGACGCCATGGGTGTCTGCCTGGTCAAGCCTCAGTTTGAGGCTGGCCGCGAGAAAGTTGGCAAGAACGGTGTCGTGCGTGACCCGGCTACCCACCGCGAAGTGCTGCACAATGCCATGGGCTACGCAGCCGCCAACGGGTTCAAAGTATGCGGGCTGGATTTCAGCCCCGTCAAGGGCCCTGAGGGCAACATTGAGTACTTGATGTTTGTACAGAAGAGTGAGCAGCCCGGCGTTCTGGATGATTCTGTGGCCGAGCAGGTGGTTGCTGCAAGCCATTCCACGCTGGACAAATAAACTGGCAGGAGGAAACGCCGTATGACCGTTATGATCTCCCCGAACCCTGACAAACAGTTGGCGGATGTCATTGCTGTGCGTGCCGCGCAGATCCTGCTCAACCATGGTTCCCATGTCCTGATGTGGGAAGAACTGCAGGCCAGCTGCAACACCATGGGCGTTTCTTACCTGCCGGAAAAAGAGTGCCTGCAGCAGGCAGACGTCATCCTGACCATTGGCGGCGATGGCACTATCCTGCACGAAGCCAACCTCACGCTGGAGTACAAAAAGCCCATCCTCGGCGTCAACCTGGGCCGCTGCGGCTTTCTGGCCACCTGTGAGGTGGACGAAATGGAAACAAAGCTGGCGGCGGTTGCCAGGGGTGAGTACTCGCTGGACAGCCGGATGCTGCTCTATGCGCGGGTGCTGGGAGAAGACAACTGGAAAGGCCACGCCCTGAACGATGTTGTCGTGACCAAGGGCCGTTTGCAGCAGGCTATTGATTTCAGCATTTACTGCGATGATATTCTGGTAGAACATTACCGGGGCGACGGTGTCATTGTGGCCACGCCCACAGGTTCCACAGCCTATTCGCTGGCCGCAGGCGGGCCTATCCTGGACTCCCGGACCAAGGGCATTGTGGTAACGCCCATCTGCCCCCACAGCCTTGCCAGCCCCGCTATGGTATTCGCACAGGAGCGCAAGATCAACATTTGTGTCGGGCAGGTGGCAGATGATGAGGTCTTCCTCAGCTGTGACGGGGTCTCCGGCTACCCTATGCGGGCAGGTGCAACGGCCGAGATCCGCCTGTCCAACCAGATCGTACAGCTCATCACATTTGGAAACGCCGACCAGTTCCAGGCCATTGACCAGAAACTGCGGAGCAGACGATAACGAAAGAGGGATTGCGTATGAACCGAACCACTTCCGGAGACGCCAAAGGGAAAGCCGAGCGTCAGCAGACGATTCTGCGGCTGATTCAGGAGCATCCCATCAGCCGGCAGGAGGTATTGCTGGAGCACCTGCGAGAAGAGGGCTTTGCTGTCACGCAGGCTACCATCTCCCGGGATATCCGGGAGCTTTGCCTGGTCAAAGCAGCCACCAGTGATGGCTACCGCTACGTTTCCAGCCACAATGAGAGCCTGAACCCTAAAATGCAGGGCCGCTTTGAAACGATCTTTCACGAGTCGGTGCTGGGGGTAGACTATGCCGGCCATGTAGTGCTGGTAAAATGCTACTCCGGCATGGCAAATGCTGCCTGTGAGGTGTTTGACGCACTCAAATGGAAGAATGTTGTCGGTACCCTTTCCGGTGATGATACGTTCCTCATTGTGGCGCGTTCCGAACGGGATGCCAAAACCATCTGCAATGAGCTGACCCACCACATCGGGCAGCACTAACAAGAAAAGGGTAGGGCAGGAGAACAAAGCATGTTAAGCAGCCTGCAAATTGAAAATGTGGCCGTCATCCAAAAGGCCAATGTCCATTTTGAAAAAGGTCTCAACGTCCTCACGGGCGAGACGGGCGCGGGCAAATCCATTCTCATTGATTCCATCAACGCCATTCTT
The DNA here is from genome assembly GCF_003460645.1 of Faecalibacterium sp. OF04-11AC. Classification (NCBI taxonomy): domain Bacteria; kingdom Bacillati; phylum Bacillota; class Clostridia; order Eubacteriales; family Oscillospiraceae; genus Faecalibacterium; species Faecalibacterium sp. OF04-11AC. Next base: position 93,397 of record NZ_QTVP01000004.1, read on the forward strand.
GGCAACCGTACCTCCAAAGATCTGGTGCGTACCGGTGCTGCAAAGGCGGTGATCCGGGCGGCATTTGAAAATGTTCCGCCTGCTGTGCTGGACAGTCTGGAAAAAGCCGGGTATGAGCGCTCTGAAGCACTGCTCCTGAGCCGTGAGATCACCGCTGAGGGCAAGAGCACCTGCCGCATCAACGGGATGCCTGCCACCGCAGCGATCCTGCGGGAGTTGTGCGGCGGGCTCATCAACATCAACGGCCAGCACGATTCCGTTGGACTGTTGAACCCGGCCCACCACGAGAGCATTCTGGACGCCTATGCCCAGAATCGTACCGAGTATCAGGAGTATTATGCCGTTTATCGGGAGCTGGTCAAGATCAAGCGGGAACTGGACGCTCAGATTACGGACGAGAGTGAAAAACAGCGCCGTATCGACCTGTTGAGCTATCAGGTGCAGGAGATCGAAGATGCCGCGCTGACCGCCGGGGAGGAGCAGACGCTGGAAAGCCGCCGCAAGGTGCTGTCCAATGCTTCTACCATCCGGGACCGCATCGCGCAATGCTATGCGCTGCTCTCCGGTGACGATGAGACACCGGGTGCTGTCGATCTGTTGGGGGAGGCCTCCAATGCCGTGGACGCGGCCGCCCAGCTGGACGGCGAGCTCTCGACCAGTGCCGGGCAGCTGCTGGACCTTTACTACAATGCAAAAGACGCTGCTGCAGACCTGATCGGCCGTCTGGACGCCTATGAGACCAATGACGCCGAACTGGATGAGATCGAGCAGCGCATTGATCTCATTTATAAACTCAAACGGAAGTATGGTGATACGGTCGAGGATATCATCGCGTTCGGGCAGAAAGCCCGGGAGGAGCTGGAACTGATCCAGTCTTCCCAGGAGCGGGTAGAACATCTGCAGGCAGAGCAGCATCGGCTGTACGTTCTGGCTCGGGAAAAGGCAGAGACACTGACGCAGACCCGCCTGAAAGCCTTTGAAGAGCTGAACAAACGAATCTCTGGGACACTGGACTTCCTTAACATGCCCGGTGTGCGGATGACTCTGCACCACGCCCGCGGGCCTCTGGCCAGCCACGGGCAGGACAGCATCGAGTTTTATATCTCCACAAACCCCGGCGAAGCGCCCAAACCGCTGGCGAAAATCGCCTCGGGCGGTGAGCTGAGCCGCATCACGCTGGCCATCAAAAACGCCATGGCAGACAAAGACGCTGTGCCGACCGTCATTTACGATGAGATCGACAGCGGCGTTTCGGGCAAAGCAGCCAGCCGCATTGGTGAGGTACTGCGCCAGAGTGCAGAGGGACATCAGATTCTGTGCATCACCCACACGGCACAGATCGCGGCTCTGGCGGACTGCCACCTGCTGATCCAGAAAAACATCGCCAATGAGCGGACCTATACCGAGATCCATCCGCTGGATGAAGACGGCCGCGTGGATGCACTGGCGCATCTCATCTCCGGCGACCATGTGACGGAGCTTTCTCGTGCCAATGCCCGCGAAATGCTGGAACAGACCCGGAATGGGCGTTGACAACCCGCTTTTCGTGTGATAAACTAACCCTTGTGAAAAGCGATGACGGGAATAAGTACCCTGAACGGTTCTGCCCAGAGAGGCCCCGGTTGGTGCAAGGGACGTGCAGAACAGCAGGCGAAATACCTCCCGGAGCTGCAGGCTGAACGAATTTTCCAGTAGGTTGCGCCGCGTGCGAGCGTTACAAACGCAGGAGTGTTCTCCGTCTCTGAGGAGTGCACTCGTGAGGCCGTTTCCGTGAGGGAGCGGCAAACAGAGGTGGTACCGCGATTTTTCTCGCCCTCTGCCAAATTTCACGTTTGGCAGAGGGCGTTTTCTTTTCCCTCTGCCCCAGAAACAGGAGGATTTTTCTATGACTTTGTACGAAGAACTCAAAGCCCGCGGCCTGGTGGCGCAGATCACTGACGAAGAGATCATTGACCTCATCAACAACGGCAAGGCAACATTCTACATCGGCTTTGACTGCACCGCTGACAGCCTGACCGCCGGCCATTTTATGGCCCTGACCCTGATGAAGCGGCTGCAGATGGCCGGCAACCGCCCCATCGCCCTGATTGGCGGCGGCACCACCATGATCGGCGACCCCTCCGGCCGTACCGACATGCGCAAGATGCTCACCAAGGAGGACATTGCCCACAATGCTGCCTGCTTCAAAAAGCAGATGGAACATTTCATTGACTTCTCTGAGGGCAAGGCTCTGATGCTGAACAACGCCGACTGGCTGCTGAACCTGAACTACGTGGAGCTGCTGCGTGAAGTGGGTGCCTGCTTCTCCGTTAACAACATGCTCCGTGCCGAGTGCTACAAACAGCGCATGGAGAAAGGCCTGTCGTTCCTCGAGTTCAACTACATGATCATGCAGAGCTACGACTTCTACTACATGTTCCAGCACTACGGCTGCAATATGCAGTTTGGCGGCGACGATCAGTGGAGCAATATGCTGGGCGGTACGGAGCTTATCCGCCGTAAGCTGGGGAAAGATGCCTACGCTATGACCATCACCCTGCTGACCGATTCTCAGGGCAAGAAGATGGGCAAGACCGCTGGCAACGCTGTCTGGCTCGACCCCAACAAGACCAGCCCGTTCGAGTTCTACCAGTACTGGCGCAATGTCGGCGATGCCGATGTCATGAAGTGCATCCGGATGCTGACGTTCCTGCCTCTGGAGCAGATCGACGAGATGAGCACCTGGAAAGACGAGCGCCTGAATGAGGCTAAGGAGATCCTGGCCTATGAGCTGACCAAGATGGTCCACGGCGAGGAAGAGGCTGTCAAGGCCCAGAACGCCGCCCGTGCTCTGTTCAGCGGCGAGGCTGACACCGAGCACATGCCCACCACCCAGCTGACGGACGCGGACCTGAACGATGGCTCCATCGGCATCCTGACCTTGATGGTCAAGGCCGGTCTAGCTGCCTCCAACGGTGAGGCCCGCCGCCTCGTCACCCAGGGAGGCGTCCTGGTGGATGGCGAAAAAGTTTCGGCTCCCACGGCCAGCTTTACCGCTGAACAGCTGGCAAAGGGCATCGTCATCAAAAAGGGGAAAAAGGTCTACCACAAAGTGACGCTGTAATAAGCCCCGCAAGGCCTGTCGATTTGATCGTAAAAAGCCCGGAACGGTTTTCTCGTGTACGGAGAAGCCGTTCCGGGCTTTCTTTTTGCCTGTAAAATTTTTAATGAAGCAGATCCGGGAAGTTACAGTTCGTATGCTTTCTTCAGGGCTTCATAGGCGGCATCTTCGTTCTCCGCCCGCACCAGCAGGGAGATATCCAGATCGCTGGTGGTGATCAGCAGCACCTCAATGCCTGCCATGGCAAGGGCATTCAGAGCACGGGCGGCCACACCGCAGCTGGTGACCATCTCTTCGCCAAACAGGTTCAGCTTAGAATAGCCCACGCTGATGAGGGGAGCCGCTTTAGCGTCCTTATCCAGATTGGCTGCCGAAATGGCTTTCATCACCAACGGCAGGTCACTGCTGGATGCCGTAAAGCTGAAATCCATCGTGGTGCCATGGGGAGCACTCTGACTGATCATATCCACCACAACGCCTGTGTCGGCAAAGATCTGCAAATAGCGTGCCAGGCTGTTGCCTTTGAACTCGACATCCTGCACGCTGATCATCATGAGGCTTGGCTCGATGCTGATTTTGGAAACACCGTACATAAGAAAACCCTCCATTCTGCCCTTGCGGGCCTCAGCGGAGAAACATGTGACATCTGGCTCACATTTCCGCGATCATATCACTCATATTGTACAGCCCCGGCTCCTTTTTCGCAAGATAAACAGCCGCATTGATGGCTCCATTTGCAAAAATACTGCGGGAATAGGCGGTGTGCTTGAGGGTGATGACCTCGTCCGGGCCGCAGAACAGTACCTCGTGGTCGCCCACGATGCTGCCGCCGCGCACCGAGCTGATGCCGATCTCTTTCGGGTCACGCTTCTGGCGCACAGAGGAACGGTCATAGACGTAGTGGTAAGCGCCATCGTTCTCCTCATTGATCGCGTCTGCCAGCATCAGGGCCGTGCCGCTGGGGGCATCCAGCTTGTTGTGGTGATGCTGTTCCACGATCTCCACGTCGTAATTCACGCCCAGGATGGCCGAAGCACGCTTGCACAGCTCCGACAGGACATTGATGCCCATGGACATGTTGGCGCTCTTGAACACCGGGATGCTGCGGGACAGCTGCACCACCTTGAGCTGCAGCTCTTCGGAAAGGCCCGTGGTGCAGACCACGATGGGCAGCTTGTGAGCCTCACAGTAAGGCAGGGCCTTTTCCACGGCAGCAGGGGAGCTGAAATCGATGATGACATCGCCCTTGCCCTCCAGCTTGTCCAGACTGTCATACACGGGAATGCCGTTCTGCTCGCCGTCTTTCACATCAATGCCGGCAATGACGCGGCAGTCCTCCCTCTGGGCGATCAGGTCGCACAGCACATGGCCCATCCGGCCGCCAATCCCCTGAATGATAATATCCGTCATGGTTTTTACCTCTTTTTCCTGCAATGCAGAATACGGCAAAATGCCCGGAAGAATCCTCTCGCCGGGCATCTGCCAACGTGTGTTATTCTTTGATCAGACCGGCTTCCACCAGAGCCTGTTCGATCTTGGTCTTGTGCTCATCGCTGGGCTCCACCAGCGGCAGGCGGCACTCGCCTGCGTTCCAGCCCAGTACATTCATAGCGTACTTGACCGGGATGGGGTTCACCTCGCAGAACAGAGCCTCGCACAGGGGCAGCATTTCCAGCTGCAGGGCGCAGGCCCTTGCCGTATCTCCCTCAAACCATGCCTTGCAGCAGTTGTGTACCAGCTCCGGCTTGACGTTGGAGACCACGCTGATAACGCCCTTGCCGCCCAGAGACAGCAGGGGAACCACCTGATCATCATTGCCGGAATAGAGGTTCAGGTCATCGCCGCAGAGCTGCGCGATCTTTGCCACCTGAGAAATGTTGCCGGAAGCCTCTTTCAGGCCGTTGATGAGCGGATGCTTGCTCAGCTCCAGAGCCGTTTCCGGCGCAATGTTCAGGCCCGTGCGGGAGGGCACGTTGTACAGGATGACCGGGATGCCTCCGGCTTCGGCCATGGAGGTAAAGTGAGCCACCAAACCCGCTTGGCTGGTCTTGTTGTAATACGGGGTCACCAGCAGCAGGGCATCCGCGCCGCAGGCAGCAGATTTTGCCGCCAGTGCACAGCCGTGATCGGTATCGTTGGAACCTGCACCTGCCACGACGGGGACGCGGTGGTTGACCGTATCGACCGTGAATTTGATGGCAGCCAGCTGCTCCTCATCGGTCATGGTAGAGCACTCGCCGGTGGTGCCGCAGATGACAACGGCGTCCGTTCCCCGTGCGATCTGATCCTCAATGATACGGCCCAGCTCGTCAAAATTGACACTGCCGTCCTCATACATCGGGGTGATAATGGCGACAGCCGCACCCGTAAAGACAGGATTCTTCATGCTAAAAAACTCCTTTGCAGCGCATTGTGCGCAGATTAGTCAAAATAGCCCTTGGCAGCCAGCAGCTCTGCCAGCAGGACAGCGCCGCCTGCAGCACCGCGCAGGGTGTTGTGGCTCATGCAGGCAAACTTGTAATCAAACAGGGTGTCCTCCCGCAGGCGGCCAATGCAGACAGCCATACCGTTCTCGGTATTGCGGTCCAGCTTGGGCTGCGGACGGTCCGCTTCCTCAAAGTAGTGCAGGAACTGTTTGGGAGCGCTGGGCAGGTTGAGCTCCTGTGCGGGGCCGCGGAAATTTGCCCAGGCCTCGAGCATCTGCTCTTTGGTGGGCTTTTTATCAAAGCTCACAAACACGGCAGCGGTGTGGCCATCGGAGACCGGCACGCGGAAGCACTGCGCCGTGATGGTGGGCTTCTCTGCATTGACGATCTCATTGCCCTCAATGTGGCCCCACAGCTTCAGCGGCTCGCGCTCACTCTTCTCTTCCTCACCACCGATATAGGGGATGACATTGTCGATGATCTCTGGCATCCGGTCAAAGGTCTTGCCTGCGCCGGAAATGGCCTGATAGGTGCAGACCAGCGCCTTGTTGACGCCAAAGTCTTTCATCAGGGGATGCAGGGCAGGCACATAGCTCTGCAGGCTGCAGTTGGACTTGACCGCGATAAAACCGCGCTTGGTACCCAGACGTTTGCGCTGTGCCGGGATGATCTCAATATGGTCAGCGTTGATCTCCGGCACGACCATCGGAACATCCGGGGTAAAGCGGTTTGCACTGTTGTTGGAGACCACCGGGCACTCTGCCTTGGCATAGGCCTCTTCCAGCGCCTTGATCTCGGCTTTGGGCATGTTAACGGCGCAGAAGATAAAATCGACCTGAGAGGCGACTTCTTCCACGTTGGAAGCATCCAGCACCACCATCTTCTTCACGCTCTCCGGCATCGGGCTGGTCATAGCCCAGCGGGGACCGACTGCATCTTCATAGGTTTTGCCTGCACTGCGGCCGGAAGCGGCCAGCGTGGTCAGTTTGAACCAGGGGTGATTCTCCAGCAGCGTAACAAAACGCTGACCGACCATACCCGTTGCACCAACAATGCCCACTCTATACTGTTTTTCCATTTCCAGTACCTTTCCTTTCAAAAAGACAAATTTACACAAGCGCCGCTTGCAAAGCAGACACGAATGCAATATAATAAAGACTGTCTATACAGATTTTATGATAACATTGATACGGCATTCGTGTCAATCATCGGAAAGGCAAATGCATTCATGTTAAAAAAAGATTTTTGGTATGATTTACCCAAAGAGCTCATTGCACAGGAGCCCGCAGACCCCCGCGACTCTGCACGGCTGATGGTTCTGAGCCAGAAAGACGACAGCATCCAGCACCGGATCTTCCACGACCTGCCCGAATATCTGGAGCCGGGCGACCTGCTCGTCGTCAACAATTCCAAGGTCCTGCCTGCCCGCATCGTTGGCGTCAAGCAGCCCACCGGCGCTGTCTGTGAGCTGCTGCTCCTCCGTCAGGTCAAAGGCGACCAGTGGGAGTGCCTGGCAAAGCCCGGCAAGCGGATGCAGCCCGGCACCAAGGTCAGCTTTGGTGACGGCACCCTGACCGCTGTGGTGGATGAAACCATGGAGGATGGCAACAAGTACGTTACATTCTATTATGACACAGAGACCCTTTATGAAAAACTGGATGAGTTTGGCAAAATGCCGCTGCCGCCCTATATCACCAAACAGCTGGAAGACCAGAGCCAGTACCAGACGGTGTATGCCAAGGAGCTTGGCAGTGCCGCAGCGCCCACAGCCGGCCTGCATTTCACTCCGGAGCTGATGGACACCATCCGGGCCAAGGGGGTCGGCATTGCTGAAGTGACCCTCCATGTGGGTCTGGGCACATTCCGCCCCGTGATGGAAGACGAGATCACGGACACAAGATGCACAGCGAATGGTACTCCATCAGCGAGGAAACCGCCCAGCGCATCCGGGAGACCAAGGCCGCCGGGCACCGCGTCATTGCGGTTGGAACTACCAGCTGCCGCACCCTGGAAGCCGTTGCCGCCAAGTATGGCGAGATCAAAGCCTGCAGCGGCAACACCTCCATCTTCCTGTACCCGGGTGTCAAGTTCAACTGCATCGACGGCCTCATCACCAACTTCCACCTGCCGGAGAGCACCCTCATCATGCTGGTGTCCGCGCTGTACGGCTACGAAAAGACCATGGCGGCCTATAAAGTGGCCGTAGAAGAAAAATATCGTTTCTTTAGTTTTGGCGATGCCATGCTGATTCTGTAACAAAATTGAATCTGTAGAAATCAAAAACTCAAGAAACGTTTATATATTCTGCACACTGCCGCCCACCATGCGGCACAGGGAGCACGGCTGTTTTCCGTGCACAGAAAGGAAACGTTTATGCCTTCTTTGACGACCTACAAGCTCCTCAAGCAGGAGCACAATGCCCGGCGGGGCGAGTTTAAAACCGTGCACGGCACGGTGCAGACCCCGGCATTCCAGAATGTAGCCACGGCAGGCGCTATCAAGGGCGGCCTCTCCGCACAGGATCTGCGGGAGATCGGCACCCAGGTAATGCTTTGCAACACCTACCATCTGCATCTCCGCCCGGGCGATAAGCTGGTGGCTGAAATGGGCGGCCTGCACAAGTTTACCCGTTGGAACGGCCCCATCCTGACCGACAGCGGCGGATTCCAGGTGTTCAGCCTGGCCAAGCTCCGGAAGATCACCGAAGAGGGCGTGACGTTCGCCTCTCATCTGGACGGCCACCGCATCTTCATGGGCCCGGAAGAGAGTATGCAGATTCAGGCAAACCTCGGGTCTACCATTGCCATGGCCTTTGACGAGTGCGTGGAGAACCCAGCCCAGCACGATTATTCCAAAGCAAGCTGTGAGCGCACCGTGCGCTGGCTGGCACGCTGCCAGAAAGAGCTGGCCCGCCTGAAGCACGAGGGCAAGGCAACCAATCCTGACCAGCTTCTGTTCGGCATCAACCAGGGCTGCACCTATGCGGACCTGCGTGTAGAGCATATGAAGCAGATCGCAGAAATGAATCTGGACGGTTATGCCATCGGCGGCCTGGCCGTGGGTGAGCCCACCGAGGTCATGTACGAGATGATCAGCGAAGTAGAGCCCTATATGCCCAAGGATAAGATCCGTTACCTGATGGGCGTTGGCACCCCAGGCAACATCATTGAGGCGGTTGCCCGTGGTGTCGATCTGTTTGACTGCGTGATGCCCAGCCGGAATGCCCGCCACGGCCACCTGAACACCTGGGGCGGCATCATCAACATCAAAAATGCCAAGTACGAGCGGGATGAGCGCCCCATTGACCCCACCTGCGGCTGCCCGGCCTGCCGCAACTATTCCCGCGCCTATATTCGCCACCTGTTCAAGGCGGAGGAGCTGCTGGGAATGCGTCTGGCAGTCATGCATAACCTGTGGTTCTACAACCATCTGATGGAGCGGATCCGCGATGAACTGGACGCTGGCACGTTTACGGCTTTCCACGACCACTATGTCAAGCTGCTTGATACAAGAATTTGAGCAATTCCCCTTGCAACGGGGCGAATAAACGTATATAATATTCCTATATGAATTTGAGAGGAGATTTTCCCGATGAATTTTCTGACCACTACCACCGAAAGCTATATCAGCCTCTTCTTCACGCTGGCGCTGATGCTCGTCCTGCTGTATTTTATGATCTATCGTCCCCAGAAGAAGCAGGAGAAGAAAGACGCCGCCATGCGTGCTGCTCTGGAAATTGGCGATCAGGTCACTACCATCGGCGGCATTGTCGGCCGCGTGGTTGCCATCAAGGACGACACGTTCGTTCTGGAGACTGGCGCTGACCGTGTGAAGATCCGCTTCATTAAGAATGCCATCAGCTCTGTCGAGAAGCTGAACATGGACAACGCTGCTTCCTCCAAGAAGTGATTTTTCAGCCTGCAAGAATTTTTTACGCGCCTTTCTGCATACAGTAAGTGCAGGGAGGCGCGTTTTTATGTCTGGCAATGGTAATTCTCCGGCAAAATTCCCGGCGGGCCGGGCACTGGTCTCATTTGGCGCGGGCTGCTGTGTCACCGGGGCCTGTATGGCGGGCCTCGCCGCATTGATGGCACAGCAGGGCCTTTCGCAGAATGCGGCCTGGCCCATGGCGACCTGTGCGGTCAGTGCGGGCAGCCTGTTCAGCGGCTGGCTGATGGCTTTCTGGCAGAAAAGCCGCGGGCTGCTCTGTGGGGTAGTACAGGGGGCTCTATTCGTTTTTCTGCTGCTTTGCTTCGGTCTGCTTTCCGGCAGTCCTTTGCAGGAAATGCAGCTGGTCCGGTTCGGGGTCACGCTGCTATTCGGCTGCATCGGCGGCGTCCTCGGGATGCTGCGCTCGGAGCGGAAACGCAGAGTCTGAGCTTTTCCTGAAAATCGGGTGCATCGCTCGGTGCACCTGCTTTTATCTTTCAAAGGAGGGACAGCCTTATGTGGGTTTATCAGGAACCTGAAATACAACCAATCGAAAAAGGCCCCATAACACCACCTCCATCACTGCCACCCGTTCCGGAACAAGAACCGCTGCCCGCTATCGTCCAAAGCACACCGGAAACAACGGTTCCACACATTCCAGAAACAGAAGTGCTTTCCAGAACGGCTCCCGCGTCCCACAGAGAGCGTTCTGCACCTCATCAGGGATGCGTGCTTCTTGCGGGTTCTTATCTCTCAGGAGCCTTTACAGCGGGAATTCTGCAGGCGCTTCTGGATACAGCAGAGATGGACATGCTTTCCTATTACCTGCGCTGTTGGCGCGGCCTGTTTGCTGTCCAGAGCGCTTCACAGATTGCACAGCTGTTCGGCACCGAACTGCTTACGATTTTGGGAGTCCTCTGCGTTCTGTTGCTGTTGGGGTTATCCGCCATCGGGCCTGTGCCCATCTATCTTTTTACCATGCTGTATGGCGCTGGAGCAGGGCTATTGACATTCCAGCTGTTTTCCGGCATGCCACTTCCGCAGGCGTTGTTCTTTCTTTTTATTTCCAGCATCCCGGCGGCACTGGCTGCAGGTGCACTTTGCTGGTTTGGCTCCTGCGCACTGGAAGTCAGCGGAAGACTCCATGCTTTTTCTCTTGGGCGGGGGAGGAGCCCCTCTGCCCATGCCCAGCTGCTATTGGGACAATTTGCACTGACCGCCGCAGCGATGCTTCCGCTCTGCGGAGCCGCTACCTGTCTTGCTTATTTGGGCAGTCAGCTGGCCGCATTTCCGTAACGGTTCCTTGCAGGCACCGGCGCAATGTGGTATGATAAATGCAAAGTATCTCGAATGAAATCACAGGAGTCTTCTTATGAAAGAACCGAAGTTGAAAACGGTATATGTCTGTTCCAACTGCGGGGAGACAAGCCCCCGCTGGATGGGGCGCTGCCCCAGCTGCGGCAGCTGGAATACCATGAACGAAGATGTGGTTGCCGAAACACCCAAAGCCGGGCTTTCCGGCGGAAAAAGCGCCGCACCTGCCCGGCAGGAGGGTGTCACCTCGCTGACGGCAAAGCGGCTGGCGGATATCAGCACAACGGAAGAGAAAAGCCGTATCCTGACCGGCATTTCAGAGCTTGATCGGGTGCTGGGCGGCGGTATCGTACTGGGCGGCGTGGTTCTGCTGAGTGGTGAGCCGGGTGTCGGCAAGTCCACCATGCTGCTGCAGCTCTGCGGTGCCATCTCCAACCAGCACACCGTGCTGTATATTACCGGCGAGGAATCCGTGCGCCAAGTCAAACTGCGGGCAGCCCGCCTGAAAGTACCCCAGGAAAATATTTATCTCGCCGCAGAAAACGACGTGGATGAGATCTGCGGCCTGATCGAGAAAGAAAAGCCGGAATTGGTCGTCATCGATTCCATTCAAACCATGCGTTGCATGGATATCTCTTCTTCTTCCGGCACGGTCAGCCAGGTAAAAGAGAGTGCCGCCCGGCTGCTGGCGGTGGCCAAAAAGCAGGAGATTCCCATGTTCATCGTTGGCCACGTCAACAAGGACGGTGCCATTGCAGGCCCTAAAGTCATGGAGCACATTGTGGATACCGTGCTCTACTTTGAGGGGGACAAGATGCTCCCGTACCGTATCCTGCGGGCAGCCAAAAACCGTTATGGCTCTACCAATGAGCTCGGCATGTTTGATATGACCGGGCAGGGGCTGGAAGAGATCGAAAACCCCTCGCAGATGCTGCTGGAGGGCCGTCCGCTGGGCGTTTCCGGCAACTGTGTAGCATGTACCATGGAGGGCAGCCGTCCCATCCTGAGCGAGATTCAAGCCCTTGCCACCAAAACAAATTTTCCGGCTCCGCGCCGTGCCTGCAGCGGCTACGACTATAACCGCATGAATCTGCTGATCGCCGTGCTGGAAAAACGTGCCGGGTATTTCTTCGGCAATCTGGACGTTTATATCAACATCGTAGGCGGCATTGCCCTGCGGGACACTGCCTGCGACCTGGCTGTCTGTCTAAGCATGGTATCGTCTCTGCTGGACTGCCCGGTCAGCGATAAGCTGATTGCCATTGGGGAAGTCGGACTCGGCGGTGAGGTTCGCAGTGTTCCCAATCTCGAACAGCGTCTGCGGGAAGCGGAACGCATCGGTTTTGAGCGGGCTGTCATCCCAAAGCACAGTCTGCCTCACCTGAACGCCGCTGATTATCCCGGCATGAAACTGGTTGGTGTCGCTTATATCTCGGATGCCATCCATGCACTGAAATCTGACCGCTTATAAAAGAGGAAGCCAATGTCCATTTATTTGAACGAAAAGAACCCCGAAAAGCACAAACCTTTCGATGATGCCTCGCAGGATATCGTGGAGTATGTGCGGTATCTGGAAGTCATTGCAGGCAAAAGCCCCATACGGCATTCAATTATTATTGTGATCTGCGCAATTTCAGCCGCTTTATGAAGCGCCGCCGCGCACTTGTCCCGGAAGACGCTGAGATCAAAGAAATTGACCCAAAGGGGTTGGATACCACTTTCTGGGCCAGCGTGACCAAAGAAGATATTTACGAATATCTGTATTTTTTAAACCGGGAATGCGGAAACAAAAAGTCTTCTACTGCCCGGCGGCTGGCCAGTCTGCACGGCTTCTATGATTACCTTGTCAATCAGGTCAACAAGATCACACAGGACCCCACAGCAGCCATCCGCCCACCAAAACAGGATAAAGTTTTGCCCAAATATCTGACAGCAGAACAGTCCATGGACCTGTTGGAAAGCACCCAGACCCAGAGCGATTTCCCGGAACGGGATTACTGCATGACTGTTCTATTTTTGAACTGCGGAATGCGTCTGGCCGAGCTTGTCGGGATGGATCTGGATGACATTGATCTGGAACAGCGTCAGATCCGGCTTTTCGGCAAGGGCCATAAAGAGCGGATGGTCTACTTGAATGATGCCTGCATTGAGGCCTTGCAGCTCTATTTAAGCAAGCGCAATACAATGGAGGGCCTGAGCCCCAAAGAACGTGCCGTGTTCATCACCCGGCGGCGCAAAGAACGCATCTCCAACCGCAGGGTAGAGCAGCTCATCACCGGAGCCATGAAAGCGGCCGGGCTCAAGGGCTTTTCCACCCATAAATTGCGCCATACTGCTGCCACGCTGATGTATCAGACCGGGAATGTGGATATTCTGACCCTCAAGCAGCTTTTGGGCCATAGCAGTGTTGGCACTACTCAAATTTACACGCATCTACAAGAATTTCAGGTGCGTGCCGCCATTGAGCAGAATCCGCTCGGCAATGTGGAGCCGAAAAAGAAAACGTTGGATACAACAGAAGCAAAAACAGGGGAGAACAGGGAAACTTTGCCTCCAGAAGAAGACTCTGCAGAGATGCCCTCCGGCCCAATGGAAGCCTTTGACGGAGCCGCGCAGGATGGTTTCCGGGTGGATGTTTCCGGGATGCTGGATAAACCGGAGAATGACTGAACCCATGGTCCAACACCAACAAAGACCATGTTAGCGGGTTTACCAGGACGGCTTGAAAAACAAGCGGTTTCCAGAGCAGCAAACTCAAATCCGGCAATCATGTGTCCGTAATAAGCTGTAAATGATTGCAGCATTAAAGTTAAGATACAAGTATTTAACTTGTATTAAATAGACGAAAAGCGTTCCAACGGAAAGCCACTGCAAGCCGATGGAACGCTTTTTGATTTAGCTGCAATATAAGAATAAAAAGCAAACACAAACAGCAGCCAGAGAAAATAAAACCAGATAAAAATAAACGCATGAAACAGGTGTAAAACACAACAACACGCAAATGCACACCAAGCAGACTGAACTGGCGAAAACTGGACGCTGGAGCCTGAAAGGCCCAAAACCCGGAAAAGAGGCATTTTTCACTCCCCTAATTTTCATATAACGTGCATTATACGAAACTTTATCAAACAAAAATCGGGCACTCCTCTCTCTTCTTCTGTATCTCAGCTTCAAAAGTCTGGCTGTGTTTCTAAAATAAATTCAATATAGCATCTTCCGTTTTGCAATAATAAAAAATCCCACGACAGTTTTGCAGTACAGCAATTTGTCCTGGGACTCATGTTTGGTTTTATTTATCCGTTGTGCCGGGTTTCAAATGCTTCCGGTAAAGGCTCTGTATCAAAATAGGCACAGATGGCTTCATAGTAGGCCCGTGCAGTTTTCTTGCAGCCTGTTTCACTGCCAAACTGCGCCACGTCTTCCTCGCTGGTCACAAAGCACTGTTCTGCCAAGACGGCCGGACAATCAACATCTTCCAGCAATGTAAAGCTCCGTTCTTCCCGTACCTCGGTGTGGTTCGATTCCACCAGCTGTTTCGCCTCGCCCTGATAATAAATGTACCGGATGCCGCCATGGCCGCGCAGCGTTGCTCCCGCCTGCTGCATTTTTTCGGCCAGCTGTCTGGCAAAGTAATAGCTTTCTTTGTGCCAGGTTCTTCCAGGAACAGACGGATAGCACTCAAATCCGGAAGCAGTCGAACCCTCCGGCGCAGAGTTTCCATGAATGGATAACATCAGGTCTGGATTTTGCGCATGGATGGCCGCAGCCCGTTCGCTGGGCTTGGCCGTTACACCGTAGCTTTCACGGGATATCAGCGGAATATAGTTTGAGTCCGCTTCCAGCCATGCCAGCAGATCCTGCGCTGTTTGAGCTGTCATTTCGCTTTCGGTCACAATGCCCTGTGCGCCCGGGTCTGATCCTCCATGGCCCGCATCTACAGCGATCCGGTACGGCGGGTCACCAACCACTGGGCGGAAGTCTTCTTCCTCCCCTGCCTCACGGTTCAGTTTTGGGCCTGCCAGTGCTGCTTTCCAGAGGAAAAACGCCGCGCTGAAACAGAGCAGACAAACCAGAAGCGAAACGACCGTCCCAATAGAAAGGCCCTTGCGGTTCTTCTTCCGCCTGTGCGGAGCGGCATGTTTTGAACGTCCTGTCATCGCCGGTCACTTGAGCTCTACTACAGTCACACCGCTTTCACCCTCGCCATAGCGGCCCAGGCGGAAGCTCTTGACCATCCGGTTGCCGCGCAGGTGCTTGTGGATGGCTGTGCGCAGCGCACCGGTACCGTTGCCATGGATCAGATAAACAACGGTCTGGCCGTTCAGAATCGCGCGGTCGATGAACGAATCCACTTCCGGCAGCGCTTCGTCCACGGTCAGGCCCAGCAGATTGCATTCCATTTTTGCGGTGCGCTGTACCCGCTCGACCCGGCCATTGGGGCGGTTGGCATCGCCCGTCAGGCGCGAGTAACGCTGCTGAGCTTTGGTCATGGGCTTTGCCTCCTTGACCAATTTTTCCGGCTGCTTCAGACCCTTGAGCGGCACTTTCGTTTTAATGATACCGGCACGGACCAGCACATCGCTGTTCTTGTCCGGCAGCGCCAGCACAGTTGCCAGCTGATTCAGCTCTGCAATGCAGACCTCCTGCCCTACCTTGACCTCTTTCAGCGGCACAAACTCCTTGACAGGATTGTGCACCACCTCAGAGCCGACCAGCAGCTTTTCCGATTCTTTTTTAGCGATTTCCCGGGCACGCTGGGCTTTCTGCTGGGTGCTCATCCGCTCATCTTTCTGAATCTGGCGCAGCTCGTCGGTCAGGGCGTAGGCTTTGCTTTCCACGTCCTGTGCCAGTCTGCGGGCTTTGGCACGGGCTGCTTCCAGCTCGTTTTCGCCCTGCTGGATCAGCTCATCGCGTTTTTTGCGGGCGGCGTCCAGCTGGTGGGCAGCCTCATTTTTCAGCTCCTCCACCTCATTCTGGCTTTCTTTGAGCTGGAGCTTCAAATCGTCCAGCTGGCCCAGAACGGCATCCAGACGCTTATCCTCCGCCGAAAGATGCTGCTGGGCAGCTTCAATGACCCGCTCCGGGATGCCCAGCTTTTCACTGATGAGGAACGCGTTGGATTTGCCCGGCACGCCAACGCTCAGTTTATAGGTGGGGCGCAGCGTTTCCAGATCAAACTCGCAGCTTGCATTGACAACGCCTTTCGTTTCCAGCGCAAAGACCTTGAGCTCTGCATAGTGGGTGGTAGCCATCAGGAGCACACCACGGCGGCGCAGCTCTTCAATGATGGCCACTGCCAACGCGGCTCCCTCGGCCGGGTCCGTACCGGCACCCAGCTCATCCAGCAGGACCAGCGTGTGAGGCATAGCCAGCTCCAGAATGCCGGTGATTTTTTTCATGTGGCCAGAGAATGTGGAAAGGCTCTGCTCAATGCTCTGCTCATCGCCAATGTCCACAAGGAACTCATCAAAAACACAGACCTCGCTCCGCTCATCAGCCGGGATAAGGAAGCCGCACTGCGCCATGGCACACAAAAGGCCTGCTGTTTTCAGCGTGACCGTCTTACCGCCCGTATTGGGGCCGGTAATGATGAGCGAATCATACTCCTTACCCAGCGCAATGTCCACCGGGACACATTTTTTCGGGTCAATGAGCGGGTGCCGCGCCCGGACAAGGGAGAATGACGTATCCGTACGGACAGCCGGTTTAAAGGCTTTCATATCCAGCGCCAGGCGGGCCTTTGCCAGCAGAACGTCAATGTCTAACATTGCCTGATAGCTGTACTGGAACTGCGGCTCAATGGCCGCCACCTGGGCCGTAAAGGCCACCAGAATGCGCTCGATTTCCTGTGCTTCCTGGGCACGGTACTGCAAAATGCGGGCGTTGGCTTCCACGACTGCCTGCGGCTCCACAAAGACAGTTGCACCCGTGGACGAAACATCATGGATAACGCCGCTGACCTCGCCGCGGTACTCGCTCTTGACCGGGACAACGTAGCGGCCATTGCGCATGGAAACCACGCTCTCCTGCAGGTATTTAGAAGTATCCATGTTGCGGACCATGCTTTCCAGCCGGTCACGGATGCTGTTTTCGGTTGCACGGATCTTCTTGCGCAGCTCGTTCAAGGTGCGGGAAGCCGTATCCGCCATCGCATCCGGAGCCAGAATGGCACTGGAGATCTGCTGTTCCAGGCCTGGTTCCGGGGCCAGCGCATAGAACAGGTCATCGGTCGGCAGTGCGTCATGGTCCGAGGAGCCGTACCAGCTGCTCAGATTCTGGAAATTACGCAGTGCACCTGCCACCATCAGCAGTTCGCCCATGGAGAGCACGCCGCCCTTGACCGCACGCGTGGTCAGCTGGCTGACACCCTCTACCCCACCAAACCGGGGCGAACCGTTTTTGATGAGCAGGGTGTTGATCGCATCCGTCTGCTCCAATGCATAGCGAACCTCATCCGGGTCACACTGGGGCTCCAGTTCCAGCATTTTTTCCCGGGCTTCCTTGCACACACAGCCCTCCGCCGCCCGTGCAATGATCTTGTCAAGCTCCAGTGTTTTTAAATAGCTTGTTTCCATAGTAGATTCCTTTGTTTATGGTAATACCGATTTTAAAAAGTCGTAACTCTTCAACGGTTTGTCCAGATGGGTCAGGGCATACTGCTCCGCTGCAATGGCAAGCTTTGCAAGGCTCCCGACCGAAATTTTAAATGCAAAAATTTTCTTGTCTTCCACAAGGCAGATATGCCGCAGGGCAAACAATGCCCCGGCATCCAGATTGCAGGTCTTCCCTGCTTTTTGTGCACAGGCGGCACAAAGCAGACAGCCCTCCTGCGGGTCCAGATAAAAGGCCGGGCCGTCGTAAGTGCCGCAGCCCCTGCAATATACCAGCTGCGGCAAAAAGCCGCACTCGCTCATGGTGCGCAGCTCAAACACGGCCTTGATGACCCGGAGGTCTGCTTTTTTCTCGCTGAGCATATAAAGGCAGTTGAGCAGCAGCCGCAGCTCTTTTTCCGCTTCTTCTCCCGTTGGGGAAAGGGCTGCGGCCATCTCAGCCATATACATGGCAAGACTCATTCCCTCAATGCTGGAAGCGATGCCGTGGAAAACGTTTTTACTTTCCGCTTCCCGGACAGTGTACATATTCCGGCCCGGCAGCAGCACAAATTCTGAGTAGCAAAAAAGCCCGCAGGCGCTGAACAATTTGTTTTTCAGCCGCAGGCTGCTCTGTGCCGAGGCGGAGATGACCCCCAGCCCCGGCGTTAAAATTGTGATGATCCGGTCCGATTCTTTGTATCGGGTCTCTTTGAGGACAAGTCCCGGCGTTACAATGGGTTCCATTGGCAGGTCCTCCTCCCAAAGCAAAACTTTCTCAGCGGTTGTTCGGGTTCTGCTTGAAGCCGAAGTTGTTCAGCAGAAATTCATTGTCCCGCCAATCGGCCTTGACCTTGACCCAGCACTGCAGGTTGACCCGGCAGCCAAGAAATTCCTCGCAGTCGGCACGGGCCGCACTGGCGATTTTTTTCAGCATGGCACCGCCCTTGCCAATGACCATGCCCTTGTGGCTCTCCCGCTCGCAGTAAATATTGACGTCAATGTCCACAAGGTCGGTACCCGGGCGCTCTTTGAACCGTTCGACCACCACGGCAATGCCATGCGGGATCTCGTCCCGCATAAACAGCAGCGCTTTCTCGCGGATGACCTCTGCCACCAGCTCTTTTTCCGGCATGTCCGTATAAGCATCGTCATCAAAGTAGTGAGGACCCTCCACCGCGTAACGGCTCAGGGCATCAAACAGCTCCTCACAGTGGTCATTCTGCCTAACGCTGACCGTATAAATATCGTCAAACACCCCCAGGTCTTTCAGCTCGGCCTTGCGAGCCTCCAGATCTTCCGGTGCCTTGACGAGATCGGTCTTGTTGATCACGGCAATGGCAGGGCCGCCGCTCTTTTTCAGCGCCTCCACCAGCACCATTTCCGGCTCATTGAGGGCACCGTAGGGCTCAAACAGCATCATGGACACATCCACATCCGCGATGGAATCGCTGGCAGTCTTGTCCATCCGCTTGCCCAGCTTATTGTGTGCCTTGTGCACGCCAGGGGTATCCAGCAGGACATACTGCAGCGGGCCGCGGGTGATAACACCCGTAATGCGGGTGCGGGTGGTCTGGGGCTTAGAGGTCACAATGGCCACTTTCTCCCCTACCAGCAGGTTGGTCAGGCTGGATTTGCCCACATTGGGGCGGCCAATGACCGCCACAAAGACGGACGAAGTATCATAATGTCCCTGGATGGGTGTTTCCTTTTTCAAAATAGCACTCCTGTCTTATTTTGCATTATTCCGTATAGCTGACGGTGCGGGGCAGGCCCAGCTGGGTCAGGACAGCTTCCTCTTTTTCCCGCATCCGCATCGCTTCCAAGCCGCCGTTCTCATGGTCATAGCCCAGCAGATGCAGCATGGAATGTACCGTCAGGAATGCCACTTCGCGCTGCAGCGGGTGGCCGTACAGTGTTGCCTGCTCCTGTGCACGCTCCATGCTGATGACGATATCGCCCAGCATCTTGCAGCCGTTGTTCTCATCCACATCGTAGACGCCGTTCTCGCCCAGAGGGAAGCTGAGAACATCCGTAGGCATGGGCTTGTTGCGATACTGGTTGTTCAGCTCTGCAATGGCAGCGTTGTCTACAAACGTGACGCTGATCTCTGCCGGAGCATCAAAGTGCTCGTACTCCAGCACGGCGTTGCAGGCACGGCGGATCAAAATTCGGAGGCCAGAGGGCACCTTGACTGCTTTTTGAGAATTTGTGATTAAAACTTTATTGGACATAACTCGTCCTCTCCTTTCTTTTTATGCTGCCTTTTTGAGAGGCAAACGCTCAGCGCTTTGCTGGATGTGCTGCCGCCTCATAGGCTTTGATGATCTCCTGTACCAGACGATGGCGCACGACATCTTTTTCTGTAAAATAACATTGCGCAATGCCGCCCACGCCTTTCAGCACCTGCAGCGCGTCCACAAGGCCGCTGCGGGTCCGGTCCGGCAGGTCGATCTGAGTTACATCGCCGGTGACCACCACCTTGGAACCCACACCCATACGGGTCAGAAACATCTTCATCTGCTCCGGGGTGGTGTTCTGTGCCTCATCCAGAATGATGAACGAATCATCCAGCGTCCGGCCGCGCATATAGGCCAGCGGGGCTACTTCAATGATCTGTTTTTCTACCAGACGTTCATAAGTCTCTGCGCCCAGCATATCAAACAGGCCATCATACAGCGGGCGGAGGTATGGGTCTACCTTTTGCTGCAGATCGCCGGGCAGGAACCCCAGTTTCTCACCGGCTTCCACGGCAGGGCGGGTCAGCACGATGCGGGAGACGTCCTTTGCTTTGAACGCCTTGACGGCCATGGCAACAGCCAGATAAGTTTTTCCGGTACCCGCCGGGCCAACGCCGAATGTAATGGCATTCTTCCGGATGGCATTCAGGTATTCTTTCTGTCCAAGCGTCTTGGGGCGGATAGGGCGGCCCTTAACGGTAACGGTGACAAAATCTTCCGTCAGCTCCTTGACCCGCTTCTCCTCCCCATCGTGGGCGAGGCTCAGGCAGTAGCGAACGGTCTGATCTTCCAGCGGCGTATGGTTTTCAATCAGGAGCAGCATCCCCTCCACCGCCCGGGTCGCTGCCGCAACATTGGCTGCCTCGCCCGAAAGGCGAAGCATCGTACCTCGCAGACTGCCGTAACGGAGAATTCCTTTTCCAAAAGACGAATGTTTCGGTCGCAGTTTCCAAAGACAGCGGCTGCAATCTCCACGCTATCCAGTTCAATGCTTTTTTCTGCCATGTGACTCCTCCTGAAGAATCTTCTCGTACTCCATCCTTATTGTACCACCAAAACTTCATTTAGAAAACTATGAAAATTGCACAAAATATTCAGACTCATTCCATCGGTTTTTCCATATAGCTATTTGCGGGGGACACTCTGCATGAGACAGCGTAAAATTTGCGCGCCATCCAACGGTGGAATGGGCAGTAAGTTAAAAGCTCCTGTCAACAAATTTGCCGCAAAAAAGGCACTCCACCAGATGGTAGCCCGCCGGGAAAGGCAGAAAACAGCCCAAACCGCCAGCAAAATGTTCACCCCGGGCCCGGCAGCGGCCAGTAAAAGCTGCTCGTTTGCCGAAAAGTGCTCTTTCCTTGTCTTCATACAAAATCCCGTCATGGTCACTTCAATGTGTGGAAACCGATGGCGCAGAAAAAGATAAGCCATAATGTGTCCCATCTCGTGGAGAACTGCTGCCAACAACCCAACGCGCAGAAATCCGCTTGCGTCAAAATAAAGCAAAACTGCTAAGGCTCCGCACAGAATAAGCGGGTCCTGAAAAGAAATCTTCCTGATACGGAAACGTTGTTTCATAAGAAATCCAATATCCCGGCTGGGTCATAGCGGATGCCGTTGCAAAGCCATTCCAGGTGGAGATGTGCCCCGGTGGCCCGTCCGGTCTGCCCAACTGTCCCAATCGGCTCGCCTGCTTTGACGACTTCCCCCGTCCGGACATAAAGATACTGCATGTGAGCATAAAGCGTTTCTTCTCCCTTCGCATGAGAAAGGCGCAGGTAATTGCCATAACTCTGGCTGTGGCGTGCCGCTGCAACAATGCCGTCCGCCCCCGCCAGAACGATGGTTCCGGAGGCACAGGCAAGGTCTACCCCTTTATGAAATGCTTCTTTTCCGGTAAGCGGGTCTTTCCGCCACCCATATTCCTCTGAGATACGCCAGGCCGTCGTTCCCAGAGGAAACTGATACTGCTCCTTTGTGACTTTTGTACGGAGGGAGCACCCCGCCGGGGGCGTGTTCAATGCCCGGGCGGAAACACAGCATGCCATCATCAGACAGGCCACCAACATCCACAAACAAACAGCCACTTGACAACCGGAATGGCGATTCCGAATCCATTTTCTCCGCATCTTTTCCCTCCATCGTTGCTTCCCGCGATCAGAAAAAGATATGCACACCCTCCTGCCGAAAGAACAAAAATACCGCCAGCCCTTTCGGCCAGCGGCATTCAGCAAAAGTTTATCCTCTCTTATTTCCCAAAGATACTGAAGATACGAGAAAGCAGCCCCTGCTTCTTCGGTTTGGATTCTGTGATCACAATGGGCATTTCTTCTACTGGCTTTGTGGTCGCAGGTGCAGTTTTTTTCCGCGGTGGTTCAATCGGTGTAAACACAGCTTTCGGTGCCTCGCACACAGGCTCCTGGTGTGTTTTGATATTCGATGTTTCCGCAGAGGCGGGCGTCTTCTTCGGGGCTGGTGCAGCTTTCCCACAATCGTCTTTCAGAAGCTCATACATTCCCATCTGACCGTTGACGATTGGCTCACCCGGAGCGGGTTTCACTTTCTGGTAACTGCCATCGGCCCGCATCTCCCGGGCGTTGACATTATCATGAAGCTGCAGCTGTAAGATCCTGCTGAGTTTTTCCACCAGAACAGGGTCTTCGATCCGCACACCGACTTCCACACGGCACTCCGTGTTGCGTGTGAGGAAATCACCAGACGCAATATAAATGCGGGTCTTCTGTCCATCATAGAAGCTGTAAATGCGGCCATGCTCCAGATATCGGCCCACCAGACTGCGGATGTGCAGGTTTTCGGTCTTGCCAGGCACCTCTGCGCGGACACAGCAGATCCCACGGACGATCATATCAATGCGGACACCGGCGCAGCTGGCTTCCTGCAACTTGAGAATGATGTCGCGGTCCGAGATGGAGTTGTTTTTCAGGATCATCGACGCCGGACGGCCCAGCCGTGCCGCGGTGATGACATGATCCATCTCGTCCAGCAACACGCTCTTGAACCGCAGCGGGGCCACCAGCATCTTTTCGCTGGTTTCGGTCAGCTTCTGAACGGCAAGATTCTGGAAGACATTGGAGGCTTCTTCGCCGATCTCCGGGTCTGCCGTAATGAACGAGTAATCCGTATAGAGTTCACTGGTTTTTTCGTTGTAGTTCCCAGTGCCGATCTGGGTGATGTAGCATAGCCATCCTGATTCTTTTTGGTAATGAGGGTCAGCTTGGAGTGGACCTTGTAATCATCAAAGCCATAAATGACGGTACAGCCTGCCTCTTCCAGCTGCTTGGACCAGTCGATATTGTTCTGCTCGTCAAAGCGGGCACGCAGCTCCACAAGAGCAACCACTTCCTTGCCGTTTTCGGCGGCTTCCATCAGCGCCTGCACGATCTGCGATTCCCGCGCCATCCGGTAGAGCGTCATCTTGATGGAAATGACCTCCGGGTCCTGTGCCGCCTTTTTCAGCATGGTAATAAAAGGCCGGATGGACTGATACGGATAGCTGAGGAGCACATCGTGCTTTTCCACTTCTGCAGCCAGGTCATACTCCGGCGGCGGAAGCATGGGACGGGCCGCCGGGTAGAACAGCTCCGGGTGGCCATCGGCTTCCATGCGGGAAGTCAGCTTATAAAAAAAACTCAGATCCAGAGGGCTGTTCTGCGCAAACACCCGCTTGTGGCTCAGTTCCAGACGGCTGCAGAGAATACGCGCCACTTCCTGCGGGGCCGTCGGCGTGACCTGCAGGCGGACAGCGGCCAGTTTGCGGCGGCGCTTGAGCAGGTCGGCCATGATCTCGCGGTAATCAATGTCATGGTCCATCATGCCCTCTTTGACGTCGATATCCGCATTGCGAGTCACACGGAAAAGGCATTTTTCCTGAATGGTTTCCTTGCCGAAGATCATGGAGGCATAATGCAGCACCAGCTCTTCCACCAGAGCAAACAGAGTCCGGCCATCTTTCTTAACAATGTGCATCCGCTCCATCTGGCTGGAAATGGGCACGATGCCAAGGCTCTGCTCATTGGAGTGCTTCTCCTTGAGCAGAACGCCCAGATAGATCTCTTTATTGCGCAGGAACGGGAACGGGTGGCGGTTATCGACCACCTGCGGGCTCAGAATCGGAAACAGCTCACTCTGGAAATACTTTTTCCAGAAATGCTCTTCTTCCTTGCTCAGGTGGTCAAAATCCACTTTCTGGTAGCCGCAGGCCGCCAGATTTTCCAGTGCACGGGCATAGTATTTATCGCAGTCTTCCTGCAGCTGGGCCGTTTTGGGCATAATGGCCGTCAGTTGCTCCTCGGAGGTCATATTCGTCTTGTTTTCCCGCTTTTCCTTTTTGCCTCGCATCAGGTTGGCCCGCTCCTGCAGAGAGCCGACGCGCACCATGAAAAACTCATCCAGATTGGAGCCGTAAATGGCCAAAAACTTTACCTGCTCGGCCAGCGGGACATTTTTGTCCTTGCCAAGGACCAGGACCCGGCGGTTAAAATCCAACCAGCTCAGTTCCCGGTTGATAAAGATGTTCTCCTCATTCATGTTGTTTCCCCTTTTCTCCAGCAGCGGCGGCTGCCGTTATCAACTAACATATGCAAGGTTTTGCCAGGACTCCACGATCCGGGAGGTAATTCCCGGAACATAGACCGCATCTTCCACATGCCGGAATGTACCGTTCTGCCGCCGGTAGTCCAGGATCGCCCGCGCCTTTTTCTCCCCGATGCCGGGCAGAGTGCAGAGCGCGTCCAGCCCGGCTGTATTCAAATCGACCCGGGCGGACTGGATCATCGGTTCGGGCTGGGCTGTTTGCCCTGTGTGCCCCTTGAGCGGGACTGCGAACCAGAACACCAGCGCGGCACAGGCCGCCGCGGTAAGAAGCGTGAGCAAAACAAAGCGCTTTTCTTTCTGTGTGGAAGTGTGTTCTTTCATTGTAGTATAAACCTCCCAAAAAAGAAAGTCCCCTGCGGAAAATTTGCAGGAGACTTTACTTGAATTTTACGCCGTTGCCTCTGCGCCGCGCACAAGATTGTACAGATATTCTGCTGCCGCACCCGTATCATGGTCTGTCAGCGTCGTCTGCGCTGCCGCAAGGCGAAGTTCTGCCGCAGCGTCGGCCGGGACCACACTGTGGCCCGCCAGACGCATCAGCTCCAGCATCTGGGTGCAGTTGGCTACGACGGTCAATTCCTCAGCTGCACAGCCAACAGGCGGGCAGACCGCATTGAACATTGCCGTCCCCGAAACAGCACCCGGAGTCAACACCAGCAGATCCGGCGCAACACGCTCCGCCAGCAGAGAATCGGCTGCCTCCCCCAGTGCCTTATCCAGCAAAGGAACCAGCGGCATCTGCTTTTTGTCCTGATAGAGCAGGATGCGCAGCACATCCTCGCCCCGCACATCGGCAGCACTGCTGAGGACATAGGCGTCCACTCCTGCCGCAGGTGAGCTTCCAGCGCCTCGCTCATCCGCAGCACACGGGTAGAACCGTCTGTCATCTGCAGTGCGATGCCAAGGCCCACGGCTGAGGGCAGCTTCTGCAACACGGCTTCTTCCCGTCCGGCAAAGCTGCACAGTGGCTGCCCGGTGCCCGTGGCAAACTGGTAGGCCAATGTACCACCGCAGACCAGTGCCGGTGCAGCCAGGCGCACACTGCCCAGAATGGTGCGTACCGCCTTGGGCGAGCGCTGCGAAAAGACCGTCAGCCGACCGCCGCGGCTGCTGAACAGCTGCATTACATCCCGGAGCACCTGGGGCAGGTTGCCGTCTGTTCCCAACAGAAGATGGTCGAGGTCACAGAGCACGAGGGATGTCTTTAACGTGTTATTCATGCTTTCCCCTCCTGAGCGTTGCAATAAAATGGGTAAAATATTCCGGCAGCTCAGAGTCAAACCGCAGCTGCTCCCCGGTAATGGGGTGAATAAAGCCCAGCGTTTTGGCATGCAGGCACTGGCCATGGAGGCTGGTGATGCAGTTGTGCGGCCCATAGACCGGGTCGCCTGCCACCGGATGATGGATGGAGGCCATGTGCACACGAATCTGATGGGTTCGGCCGGTTTTCAGGCGGCACTCCAGCATGGTAAACTCACCAAAGCGCTCCAATACCCGATAGCCCGTGTAGGCATACTTGGTGTGAGGCTCACTGGCCGGGTAAACCGCCATTTTTTTGCGATCCGTCTTGCTGCGGCCAAGGTTCGTTTCCACAAAGCCTTCGTCCTGTGCAAAGCCGCCGTAAACAATGGTATTGTAGGCTCGTTCCACACTGTGGACCGCCATCTGCTGCGAGAGGCCGATGTGCGTGGCATCGTCTTTGGCCACCACCAGCAGGCCGCTGGTGTCCTTATCAATGCGGTGGACGATGCCGGGCCGAATCTCACCGCCAATGCCGGAAAGACTGCCCTTGCAGTGCCACAGCAGGGCGTTGACCAGTGTCCCGTCCGGGTTGCCGGGGGCTGGGTGAACGACCATTCCTTTGGGCTTATTGACCACCAACAGGTGCTCGTCTTCATAGACGATATCCAGCGGGATATCCTGCGGCACTGCCTCAATGGGTTTTGCATCCGGGATCTCCAGCAAAATGGTATCGCCTGCTTTCAGCTTGAGGCTTTTGGCGATCTGTTTTCCGTTGCAGAGCACATGGCCCTCTGCTACAAGAGCCTGCAAAGCACTGCGGGAAAGGCCGGTATCCTCGCCGCTCAGAAAGCGGTCAATGCGCTGCCCGGCGGCTTCCGCCTCTACCATAAACTCACGCTGTTCCATCGGTCAGGACTCCTTTTGCTCCTGGACTTCTTCCAGGAAGATGACCAGCACCCACAGGGCCACACCCACACAGACACAGATGTCCGCAAAATTGAAGACGGCAAACCGCATGAACAGCACGTTGATATAGTCCACCACCTCACCGTTGAGCACACGGTCAATCAAGTTTCCGATCCCGCCGCCCAGCACGAGGATGAGGGCCGCCTGCTGCAGGTACTTGCCACGGCTGCGGAAAAACAGCCAGTAAGCCACCAAAAGCAGTGCTGCACTGGTGGCAAGAATGAGAAACAGCTGCTTGCCGCTGAGCAGGCTGAACGCCATGCCCTGGTTGAGCACAAAGCGCAGCTCCACCACATGCGGAATGAGCGGCATGGAGCCTACCGGTTCCAAAACCTGTACCGCCCAGAACTTGATGGCCTGGTCGGCCCCGACCAGTGCGGCCACGCAGAGCAGATTAAAAATGACAAACGCCATAGTTTTCTCCCATGGGCAGCCCTTTGTAAAAGCCGCCCGCGATTTTTACTAAAGAACGGCGCCTTCCATTGCCGGGAGCGCCGCCCTCAAAAACAAGTTTGTTTCTGGTTTGGAAAATTATGCTTCCACAACGCTGGCGCAGCGTGCGCACAGGGTGGGATGAGCAGAGTGGCTGCCGATGGTATCAGAGTACTTCCAGCAGCGCTCGCACTTCTCGCCAACAGCGTGAGCGGCAGCAACGCCAAGACCCTCAACGGCAGAGGCAGAACCGCCCTCACCCTTGACCAGCTCCACATGGGAAACGATCATCAGGTCAGCCAGCTCGTCCATGGGGATGCTGTTCAGCAGGTCGTAGACGGCATCGTTGCAGTACAGGGTGACAGCAGCCTCCAGAGAAGCACCAATGGTCTTCTCGGCACGGGCCTGCTCCAGCACTTTCTTGACCTCATCACGCACGGCGATGAGCTGTGCCCACTTGGCCTTGAATGCCTCATCGGCCGCATACTGACCAGCCTTGGGCATATCCTCAAAGACAACGTACTTGTTCATACCCTCGGTCTTGGGCAGGAAGTCCCAGATCTCCTGGCTGGTGAAGCACAGGATCGGAGCAATGATCTTGTCCAGAGTCACGAGGATCTTGTACATGGCCGTCTGAGCAGCCTGACGAGCCACGCCGTTGGTGCAGTACAGACGATCTTTCGTTACATCCAGATAGAAGTTGGACATTGCCACGACGCAGAAGTTGTACACAGCGTGATAGACTTTGTTGAAATCATACACGGCATAGCCTGCATTGGTGCTAACGATCAGGTCATCCAGAGCAGCCAGTGCCCAGCGGTCGATCTCCTGCAGCTGGTCGTCTGCCACACAATCGGTGTTGGGATCAAAGCCATCCAGATTGCCCAGGATAAAGCGGGCGGTGTTGCGGATCTTACGGTAAGCCTCGCTCAGCTGCTTGAAGATATTCTTACCGGCGCGGACATCGACAGTGTAATCAGAAGAAGCGACCCACAGGCGGATGATATCCGCACCGTAGTCCTTAATGATCTCGCTGGGCTCCACGCCATTACCAGCGCTCTTGTGCATCTGCTTGCCCTGCTCATCCACGACCCAGCCGTGGCACAGAACAGACTTATACGGTGCACAACCCTTGCTTGCCACGCTGGTCAGCAGGCTGGACTGGAACCAGCCGCGGAACTGATCGCCGCCCTCCATATACATGTCAGCGGGGAAATGCAGCTCGGGGCGCTCTTCCAAAACAGCTGCATGGGTAGAACCGGAATCGAACCAGACATCCATAATGTCGGTGTCCTTGGTCCACTCGGAAGCGCCGCACTTCTCACAGACCTCGCCTGCGGGGATGATTTGCTCGGCGTCGTACTTATACCAGGCGTCCGAGCCCTCCTTGCGGAACAGGTTGCTGACTGCCTTGATGGTGGCATCGGTGATGTGGTAGGTGCCGCACTTCTTGCAATAGAATGCAGGGATGGGCACACCCCAGGTACGCTGACGGCTGATGCACCAGTCGTTGCGGTCACGTACCATGCCTTTCATGCGGTCATGGCCCCAATCCGGCATCCAGGTCACGGTGTCGATGGCCTTGTAGACATCCTCACGGAACTTGGAGATGGAGCAGAACCACTGCTCGGTAGCACGGAAGATGATGGGGTTGTGGCAGCGCCAGCAGTGCGGGTACTGATGCTTGATGTGCACCTGACCCATAACAGCACCGGAGGCGGTCAGATCAGCCAGGATGGTCTTGTTGGCTGCCCAGACGCGCTGGCCTGCATACTTGCCAGCCAGCTCGGTCAGATAGCCGCCATCGTCCACGGGGACGGTGATGGGCACCTGGGGGTACTTCTGGCAGACGTTAAAGTCATCGACGCCGTGGCCGCCGGCGGTGTGGACACAGCCAGAGCCGCTCTCCAGAGTGACATGGTCGCCCAGGATGACCCAGCCCTCCTTGGGCAGATAGACGTGGTTATAGCGCATGAGCTCGAACTCAGCACCGCTGACGGGCTCGCCGACCACTTCATACTCGGTGATGTGGCAGGCATCCATCACGCTCTTGACCAGCTCGGTGGCCATGATGTGGTACTCGTCGCCGATCTTGACGAACGAATACTCAAACTGGCCGTTGAGGCAGATGGCCTCGTTGGCGGGCAGGGTCCAGGTGGTGGTGGTCCAGATCACGAAGTAGGTCTTATCCATGGGAATGCCGTACTTTGCCAGCACACCGTTGGGGTCCTGAGAGACATGGAAGCGGACGAAGATGGAATCGCAGTCGTCCTCACCGTACTCGATCTCGGCCTCTGCCAGAGCAGTGCGGCAGTCCGGGCACCAGTACACAGGCTTCAGGCCCTTGTAAATGTAGCCTTTCTTGGCCATCTCACCAAAAATCTCGATCTGGCGTGCCTCAAACTCAGGCTTCAGAGTCAGGTAGGGGTGCTCAAAGTCACCAATAACGCCCAGACGCTTGAACTGGTCGCTCATGATGTCGATGTGTTCGGTTGCGAATTTCTCACAGATCTGGCGCAGCTCCAGCTTGGAGATATCCTTT
This sequence comes from Faecalibacterium sp. OF04-11AC, assembly GCF_003460645.1. Classification (NCBI taxonomy): domain Bacteria; kingdom Bacillati; phylum Bacillota; class Clostridia; order Eubacteriales; family Oscillospiraceae; genus Faecalibacterium; species Faecalibacterium sp. OF04-11AC. Next base: position 122,793 of record NZ_QTVP01000004.1, read on the forward strand.
TTCTTGTCGCCGACAGAAGACAGTGCTTTCAGCTCAATGGGCAGGCCGTGAGTATCAAAACCGGGCACATAAGGAGCCTGGAAGCCCTCCATGTTCTTCTCGCGGATAATGATGTCCTTGATGATCTTGTTCAGGGCAGTACCCATGTGGATATTGCCGTTTGCGTACGGAGGGCCGTCGTGCAGGATGAACTGGGGCTTACCCTCGTTATGCTTCATCAGGTTGTTGTACAGGTCGTTTTCTTCCCAGTCCTTGAGCATGGCGGGCTCTTTCTTGGGCAGGCCTGCGCGCATCTCAAACAGGGTCTTGGGCAGATTCAAAGTACTGTCGTACTGAGACTTATTCTTTGCCAATGGTTACACACTCCTCTAATTTTTTCTATTGCACACTTACTCACTGAACTTTACGCCCTGAAACGCGGCGTAGTCCGGCGCAGTGGGGGCTGCATCTGCAGGGGGCGGGTCAAGCTTGAGCTGACTCTCGTCTTTTTCCCAGAAATCCTCGGATTTCTCCGCATCGCCATCCTCTGCGGCATCATCCGCCTCAGCAGTTTCCGGTGCTTTGGCATCCGCAGCATTGTCCAGCTTCTCATTCAACTCAGCAGTGGTCTCTTCCACTTCATCTTCCGCTGCGGACTCCTCCGGCTCTTCTGCCGGAGCTTCTTCTTTCTGGAACTCGGGCAGACGGCTCAGCGATTCCACATGGCTGCGGTAAAGGTTGAGCACATCCGACTTGAAGCGGGTCACTTCCAGGCGTACCCGGTCGTACTCGCGCTCCTCGGCCAGCTTTTTCTCGTTTGCCTCGTTGATGATCTCGTCCGCGCGGTCACTGGCTTTCTGCAGCAGCTCGTTGGCATCACGGATGACATCATCACCGCGGAGATTTGCACGGTGCAGGATCTCCTCCGCTTTCTGGTTTGCCTCACGGATGACATTCTCACCCATCCGCTGGGCATTGATCAGAGCGCTCTTCAGCATATCGCCGTCGGCCTCATAATCTTTCATTTCCTGGCGGAGCTTCTGGTTCTCGGCGGTCAGGTCGGCGATCTGCTTGCGCAGCGCCTCGGCCTCGTTTTCGCTCTGAGTCAGCTGTTCCTCCACTTTATCCAGAAAACGGTCCACCTCCTCGGTACGGTAGCCGCGGAGGTTTTTCTCAAATTGCACAGAGCGCACATCCTGCGGGGTCAGCATAGTGGTTTCCTCCCTTATCTTCATTCATCATCAATACTGGAAATATTCAATGATCAAACGGTCTTTCTTGCTTTTTCCGGGCAATGCCGTCAGCTGAAAGCGGCCCTTGCCGCGCACTGTGAACACATCGTCCTCGTACACCGGGGCATGGACACTCTCGGCAGGCAGATGGTTGATCTCCACCCGTCCGGCCGTGACCAGCTCTGCCGCCATTCCACGGCTGCACCGCAGCATGGCAGCGAGCACCGCGTCCAGCCGCAGGGATGAGACTGTCGCCGTCTGGCGGGGCCGCTCTGCCTGCGGGAACGCCGGAAGCGTTTCCAGCGGCTGCATTTCTGCCGTCAGGTCGGTGTGGCCCGCCTGACGCAGTTCCTGACAGATCAGCTCCGCGGCAGGCTCCAGCGCAAACACATAGGCCACCCCCAGCTGGTCTTCCGGGAGAACGATGTCTCCCAGCGCCTCCCGGCGCAGCTCCAAACCCATCAGGCTGCCAAGATAATCCTTGTGCACTGGCAGCTGCGCACCGGGCAGAGCCCGGCACTGCAGCCGCACACAACACAATGGGCTCGCAGGGTAACTGTCCACAGGTTCCAGGCAGAGCAGTTTGCGTTCCGCCCCGGGCCACCCGCCGTCAAAACGAATCTCGTCCTCCGGCATGTCGGTGCGGTTGAGCGCGGCCTGCGCCAGCTGCTGCTCCCGGTCGCTCAGAAAACCGGAGTAGCGGGCAATGCCGCGTGAGGAAGCCGTGCGGGCCAAGTCCTCAATGTGCCGCATCAAATACCGTTCTTCATCATTGCGGGCGGGCACAAAACCCCGCACCGCTTTGGGGGCAGGATCAATAGAACGCGCCATTGTTCTCCAGCTCGTCCAGCAGGTCTCCCATAATATCAACATTGTAGGGAGTAATGATGAAAGTGCTGTTTGCAACGCGCTTGATCTGGCCGTTGTTTGCATAGGCTACGCCGGAGAGGAAATCCACCAGACGGCGGGAGACCTCTTTGTTGGTAGACTCCAGGTTGAGCACGACCGTGCGCTTGTTGTTCAGGTGGTCCGCAATGGTGCTTGCATCCTCAAAGCGCTCGGGCTTGACCAGAACGACCTTGAGCTGGGTGGTGGCATGGATGTTGACCACCTTGCCATTCTTCTTGGGGGCAGCGTCTATGTCGCCCTCCTCATCGTCCTCAATGCCGACACCGTTGTTATTGTTTACCATCTGAGGGCCGTCGTCCATGTACTGGTCGTCGTAGTCGTCCTCACTGCCGAAAAGTCCCTTTTTCAGGCTATCCACTAAAGACATAGAACTTGCTCCTTTCATTCGGGCAGCATCTGCTGCCTGGCAACCTTTGCAAAAAGAGTTGCAAATAGCTTTTTCTATTATCGGATTTTTTGCATCAGATGTCAATAACTACAAAAGCTTTCCATCATACAAATTTTGTCCGGAGACGATAATCTCGTCATAAAGACGGACCTGACTGACCGAATTGGCGGTTCCACTGGGCAAAACGAGGATATGATCTCCCTCGGTTACCAGCGGGTGTGCATCGTCCACCGGATCAATTTTGCAGAAACGGGCCAGGTTGCCGTACTTGACATACACACCAGGGATATAATTTTCGCCCTGCGTCTCGGCCTCAGAGCCATCTTCTTTTAAATAATGGACTGCCGCAGCCGGAACCAGAAGCCCGGTGCTCTCCCCCACAATGATCTGCGCATTGGCCTTGTTCAGCCGCAGCACGTCTCCATTGATGACCTCGCAGGTGATCACAAAACGGGTCAGGCCGCTTTCCTCGTCGATGCTCACTTCGGTAACAGAAGCTTTCAGCGGCGTCTCCACCTGGCCGGGGAAACGGATCTGCACCGATTTTTTCAGCGGTTTGCCATCCTGACCCAGCAGTTTCTGCCCCTCTTTGGCGGAGCAGACCCCTGCATACTGCCAGGAAAAGCCCGAGACGATCTTGCCCACACAACCATCCAGTGCCGTTTCCGGCTCTGACTCTATATAGGCTTTCAGGTCTGTGGCGCTCAGGGCCAGAATGTCTCCTGCCCCGGCGTTGAGGCGGCCCGAGCTCGCGCTGCGGATAAAGTACCCGGTCTGCGGGGCTGTGATCTGCGTTGGCGTACCCAGCTGCGCCTGCACAGAGGCCTCCTGATCCACCAGCGCCGCGATCTGCCCCGAGAAATCCGTCACCTCCCCGGTGATGACCCAGAGCTTATTTTGCGCCAGAAGATACTCCTCTGTACCTTTTTCCGTTTCATCATACTCCCCGCTGTCCAGTGCGTCCATCAGGTCATACAGGGCGGAGGAACGCTCTTTCCGCATGGTGTCCAGCTGGGTTGCGGAAGCATTCTGCGATTTTTGCAGCAGGTCGATCTGGTCGCCCAGCTGGGTGAGCTGCTGGCGGAGCGCCGCCTGGGAAGCATCACTGTAGACTTCTGCCACAGCGGTGCCCGCCGAAACACGTTCTCCATCGGCTGCCAGATACCCGAGCGTCCCACCACCTGCCACATAGCTCTCGTTGAACAGCAGCACGCCCTCGGCATCCACTGTATCCGAGACCATCGCCAGCATAGCCGTTTCATAAGTATTTGGTGGGAAGAGAATGTGCATCGTCTGGTACCCGACATACAGCCCTGCCAGCAGCAGAAATACAATGGCAATCCCGGCCAGAACGGTCAGCGCACGGGGGGCGCGGCGAGGTGTTTCCGGCGTATCGCTCATAATGCTCATCCTTTCGCTAAAAAGTCTTGGGTCAGGCGAACCGCCTGTTCCGTCACATCCGGAGCAGCGGCATCCAGCCAGACCACGCCGTCCATATGACGGAACCAGGTCAACTGGCGTTTTGCGTAGTTGCGGGAGGCCTGTTTCAGCTTCTCCACACAATCTTCAAGCGCTGCATTCCCCTCAAAGTACGGGAAGAATTCCTTATATCCGATGGCCTGTGCCGCCGTTTTAAAGCGTTCCCGGTTCTGGTAGACCAGCTCCGCTTCCGGCAGCAGACCATTTTCCATCATCTTATCCACCCGCAGGTCAATGCGGCGGTAAAGCTGTGCCCGCTCCGGGAAATCCAGTCCCAATACCAGCGAACGGTAGGGTCGCTCTGCGGGGAGAGATTCCGCTTTCTGCTCGCTGAGGCGTTTTCCCGTCGCACGGTAGTGTTCCAGAGCCCGCAGCACCCGCACCTGATTGTTCGGGTGGATGGCAGCAGCCGCTTCCGGGTCCACAGCCTGCAATTGGGCGTACATGGCTTCCGGGCCTTTTTCGGCCAGCTCTGCCGCCAGCTGTTCCCGCAGGCCGTCCGGTGCTTTTTCTTTTGTAAAGCGGACTCCATACAAAAAGCTCTGGACATAAAGGCCGGTACCGCCCACCAGAATGGGCAGCGTATTCCGGGTAAAGAGTTCCTGTTCCAGCTCTCCGGCCATTGCGCAGAAATCCGCCACACTGAACAACTGATCCGGTGTCCGGATATCCACCCCGTGGTGCGGGATGCCGTGGGTCTCTTCCAGCGTCACCTTGGCCGTACCCACATCCAGCCCTTTATAGATCTGCATGGAGTCTGCGCTGATGACTTCGCCGCCAAAGCGCTCCGCCAATGCGACGCCCAGTGCCGTTTTTCCGGTGGCGGTCGGGCCTACAACAGCCAGCACCGGATGTCTGATTTTATCATTACACAATGCGGCCAAACTGCTTTTCCAGCTCCTTCCGGGTCAATTTGAGGACGCAGGGGCGCCCATGGGGGCAGAACGGCGGCACTTCACCCGAGAGGATCTTCTCAGCCAGTGCCATCAGTTCCTGCGGGGAGGTCTTATCCCCCGCCTTGATGGCAGCGCGACAGGAAATGGAGTGCAGCACCCATTCCGTCTTCTCGTTCAATGCATCACGGCTGCCTCTGGCAAGCTTTGCGGCCAGTTCCACCAGCAGGTCTTCCGCATTGCTCTGCTCCACGTCAGCAGGGACAGAGCGGAGGAACACGCTGTTGCCGCCAAAATCATCAATTTCAAGGCCGGCACTCTCCAACAACGGGAGATTGTTGAGCAATGCCATCTTCTCCTCAGCCGAAAGCTCTACCACGACCGGTTCCAGCAGCAGCTGGCTGGGGACATCGCCATAATCGGCGGCCAGCTTTTCAAACAGCTGGCGCTCGTGGGCAGCATGCTTATCAATAATGCAGATCTCATCCCCACGCTCTGCGAGGATATAAGTTTTAAAGAGTTCTCCTACATACCGCAGCGGCTCCGGGCCGTCCTGTACGTCAAATCCCATCTGCTCCGGTGTGCCTGGCAGGCCGCCCGCAAAGCCACTGGAAACCGACTTCTGCGGTTTTGCGGGCGGTGCCGGATTCCAAGCCGCCATATGGTCCTTACCGGAAGTCTGTTCATCTCCCTCCGGCTCCACATCCAGCTGTGCTTCGTTAGCGGCCGCACGGAATGTAGGCGGCTTCAGGGCCTCCCGCTCGGTCTCCGCCAGCTGTTCCGCATCCGGTTCTTCTGTTGAAGTTCCCTCTTCAGGCTCTGGGCTGTGCAGGCTCACGCCCTGTTGGAGCGGCGTATCCGATGCAACCGTTGTCCAGCTGTGTTCCGGTTCTTCTTTGCCCGTTTCTCTGGCCGAAAGCTCTGTTTCCGTTTTTTGAAAAGCTGCCGTTTGCCCTGCAGAAGCAGTCGGCATTGCCTGTATAGAAAGAACCACCGGGTTTGCAGGCTGTGCCGTGTGATGCGGGAGCGTTCCGGGCGCTGCCTGGCCCGATAAAATCGCAGAAAGTCCTGTAAAGCTGTTTTTCTTTACAGCATTTTCTTCTATAATATCGTTCGATTCTTCGTTCTTGGATTTTTCATTGTTTTTCGGTTCATCAAAGGTGAACAGCCGTTCGCCCGTTCCGGGCTGGCTCAGAGAGAGCTTGACAGCATGGTAAACGAGATCAAAGATATCATTTTCACGGGCAAAGCGGACCTCGATCTTCGCCGGGTGAACGTTGACGTCCACAAGATCCGCAGGCATTTCCAGAAGCAAGATTCCTCCAGGAAATTTTCCCTGCATCATGGTGCCCTTATAGGCCATTTCCATACCCGCCATCATGGTGCGGTTACGGACATAGCGGCCATTGATGTAAAAATACTGCATACTCCGGCTGGCCCTGCAGCTCTTGGGCTGAGTGATGAGGCCTCGAACCCGGTAGACACCCTCCTGGTTATCCACTTCCACAAGGTCACGGCTGAATTCCCGGCCCAGAACCGCGTAAGCGGCACTGCGCAGCTGCCCATCGCCGGGGGTGACGTACTGCAGTTTGCCCTCACGGACAAATTTGAAGCTGACTTCCGGGTGGCTCAGGGCCACATGCGCCACGATATCGGCCACAAAGGTACCCTCGCTGGAATCTTTTTTCAGGAACTTCATCCGGGCTGGCGTGTTATAAAACAGGTCCCGCACCCGGATGGTGGTACCCACACCGCGGGCACCCGGCTCCATGGGCTGCTCTTCCCCGCCCTCAATATGGTAGACGGAAGCGCACTCCGCATCCGCCGTCCGGGTCAGCACCTCCACACGGGCCACACTGGCAATGGAAGCCAGCGCCTCGCCGCGAAAGCCCAGCGTATGGATGTGGGTCAGGTCATCTTCAGTCCGGATTTTACTGGTTGCGTGCCGGATGAAAGCTGTGGGGATATATTTCGCTTCAATGCCGGAGCCATTATCGCTGATCTCAATGAGGCGAATGCCGCCCGATTCGATCGTGACGGTCACTTGCGTGGAACCGGCATCAATGGCGTTTTCCAGCAGCTCTTTCACAACAGAGGCCGGGCGCTCGACCACTTCACCTGCCGCGATCAGTTCAGCCGTGTGTTTGTCCAAAACTCGAATTTCTGCCATCGAATTTTCCCTCCTTTACCCGTTGATTCGTTCTTCCGGTCAGCTGTTCAGGCTGCCTTTCAGGGTCTTTTTCAGCTCATACAGGAAATTCAGTGCCTCGATCGGCGTCAGTGTTTCCACATCCAGCGCTTCCAGCTGCTCCATCATCTCGCTGGGCACCGCAGGCGAGGCATATTCCTGCAGGGCATCAAAATCCATCTGCTCTACTTTGTTCTTGGGTGCGCTGGCTTCCAGTGCGCGCAGCACCTCATGGGCCCGGCGGGTCACACTGCCAGGCAGGCCAGCCAGCTTTGCCACCTCAATGCCATAGCTGTCGTCAGCCGGGCCGCGAATAATGCGGCGCAGGAATGTGATATCTTCTCCCCGCTTTTTGACGGCGATGTTATAGTTTTTCACGCCTGCAATGGTACCCTCCAGGTCCGTCAGCTCATGGTAATGGGTCGCAAACAGAGTCTTGCAGCCCAGCCCCTTGCTGGGATCGGAGATGTGCTCCACCACGGCACGGGCAATGCTCATGCCATCAAACGTGGAAGTGCCGCGCCCGATCTCATCCAACACCACAAGGCTCTTGGAAGTGGCATTTTTCAAAATTTCAGCCACCTCGGTCATCTCCACCATAAAGGTAGACTGGCCTGCCGAGAGGTCGTCCGAGGCACCAATGCGGGTAAAAATAGCATCCACCACGCCTACATGGCACTCTGCCGCCGGGACAAACGAGCCGATCTGTGCCATCAGGGCAATCAGTGCGTTCTGACGCATGTAAGTGGATTTACCTGCCATATTAGGGCCGGTAATGATGAGGCAGCGGTCTTCCCCGCAATTGAGGGTGGTATCATTGGGCACAAACAGGCTGCCTTTGAGCACCTGTTCCACCACCGGGTGGCGGCCCTCCACAATGTGCAGCTCATCGCTATCGTCTACAACAGGGCGGCAGTAGTTGTTTTCAGCCGCTACCTGTGCCAGTGCTGCCAGCACATCCAACTCTGCCACTGCATTGGCCGTGCGCTGGATGCGGTCCAGCTGGCCGCCAATGGTTTCCAGCAGCTCACTGAACAGCCGGTGCTCCAGCGCAATCAACCGCTCGTGGCGCCCAGAATTTTACTTTCCAGTTCCTTGAGCTCCTGCGTGATGTACCGCTCGCCGCTGGTGAGGGTCTGTTTGCGGATATACGTTTCCGGCACCATGCTCTTATAAGAGTTGCTCACCTCGATAAAGTAGCCAAACACATGGTTATAGCCGATCTTCAGCTTGGGGATACCGGTCTCCTGCCGCAGGCGGGTCTCCAGCTGGGCCAGAACGCCCTTGGTATTATCCCGGATGGAACGCAGCTCGTCCACTTCCGGGTGGTAGCCCTTGGCAATGACACCGCCATCCTTGAGGGTCGAGGGGGCTTCCGGGTCCACGGCTGCATAAATTTTCTGCTTGATATCGTCCAGTGCATCAATTTGTGCGGACAGCTCTGCCAGCTCCGGACAGTTGCAGCTCTCCGCCTGCTGCTTGAGGCTGGGCAGGCGGTCACAGGTCTGCGCCATCGCATAGATCTCTTTGGGGGTGGCCGAGCCATAGACCGTGCGGGTCATCAGGCGCTCCAGGTCCGAAATATAGTGCAGCTCTTCGATCAGATCGCCACGCTGCACCGTCTGGTGCACCAGACTCTCCACCGCATTCAGGCGGCGGTTGATAGCCGCACCGGACACCAGCGGCTGCTCGATCCAGCTGCGGAGCATCCGTTTGCCCATGGCAGTGCTGGTTTTATCCAGCACCCAAAGCAGTGTTCCCCGCTTTTCACGGCCGCGCAGCGTCTCCGTCAGTTCGAGATTTGCCCGGGTGACCGGGGAAAGACGCATAAACTGTGCCTCATTGTAGCTGATGACGGTTTTCAGACGCTCCACGCCTTTGATCTGGGTATCATGGAGATATTCCAGCAGGGCCGCCATGGCAAAGCGAACCAAACCTTTCGGGGCAATGCCCGTCTGCGCCGCCCAATCACGGCCAAACTGATTTTCCAGTGCAATGGAGACAAGACCCGGTGCGTAGCGCTCCTCTTCCACCAGTTCCACGGAGCAGGTCATATTTTTCTTGATGTAGGTTGTGATCTCCCGGCAGTCCAGCAGCCCCGGGTTCATCAGTACTTCGCTCGGGTGATAACGGCAGAGCTCCGTAATAACAGCCGAGGCAATTTTGCTCTGCTTGAGCTCGGTGATGTGGGCCGTACCGGTAGAAACATCCGCAAAGCAGAGGCCCGCCGCGCCATCTTTGAGGAAGATGCTGGCAATGTAGTTGTTGCGGTCGTCCTGCAGCATACTGCTCTCAATGACCGTTCCAGGTGTGACCACCCGGATAATATCACGTTTGACAAGACCTTTTGCCTTGGCCGGGTCTTCCACCTGCTCACAGATGGCGACTTTGTAACCCTTGGCAATGAGGCGGGCCACATAGCCCTCATAGCTGTGGAATGGCACGCCGCACATGGGGGCACGCTCCTCCAGACCGCACTGCTTGCCCGTCAGGGTCAAGTCCAGCTCTTTGGAGGCTGTCAGTGCATCGTCAAAAAACATCTCGTAGAAATCGCCGATGCGGTAAAAAAGAATCTCGTCTTTGTGCTGCTTTTTGATTTCAAGGTATTGCTGCATCATGGGCGAAAGCTCCGCCATGGCCGTTCACCGTCCTCCCCGTTTTCTGCATTGCCTGCTGCAATCTCGCCCGGTTTGTGGGCAAAAACCGCCTTTTGCAAGCAAAACGCGGCCTGCAAAGCACAGCCGCGTTTCTGATTTTATCGTTCCGCCTTAGTGGCAGCCGCCGCAGGTGGAGCAGCTGCCCGTGCAGGATGTAGAGGCTCCTGCACCGTCATGGGGTCGCCGCCGTTCATGGCAGTGTTGATGATCGCGTCGATGTAGTTGACGAGGTTTTCGCAATCACGCTTGGCCTCATTGTAAGCCACCATCCCCTCATCGGCCATGATCTTGCCGTACAGGTCGTTGACTTTCTCATTGAGCTCTGCAATGCGGGCATCGTTGCGCTCGCTCTTTCCGATCTCATTGTTCAGATCCATCCGGGCGAGGTTGAACTCCCCGATCATGTTCTGGAGCTCTTCATCCTTATCGTTTGCTTTCCGGGCCTGGTCGAGAACCAGGTAACGGGGGTCGGTCTGAAGTGCCATCGCAGCACGCTTGAAAAGATCAATGCAATCCATTGTAAAAATCTCCTTATTTAAAAATATGATGGAATGTACGTTATTGGGCCAGCTCACCCAGCAGAACAGTGGCCCGGGCACCCGTCAGGTGCACCATGGCATAACTGCCCATGAGGCTGTCGTCCGCGGCAAACTCGACGGTCAGGTTGTTGTCCAGGCGGCCGGAGAGAGTCCCCTCCGCACGGCCATAGCCCTCGACCAGCACCCGGACGGTCTGCCCGACCTGTGCTTTGACCAACGCCATTGCGATCTCGTCCTGCACGGCCAGCAGGCGGCTCATCCGGTCCGTCTTCTCCTTGCGGGGGGTCGGGTCCGGCATTTCCGCCGCTTTCGTGCCCGTGCGCTTGGAATAGATGAACGTGAACAGCTGCATGTAGCCAACCTTGCGGATGAGGCTCAGCGTCTGCTGGAAATCTTCTTCCGTCTCACCAGGGAAACCGATGATAATGTCGCTGGAGAACGTGATGCCGGGCACCTTTTTGCGGGCATACTCGATGAGCTCCAGATAATGCTCAATGGTATAGTGGCGATTCATCTGCACCAGCAGCCGATCCGAACCACACTGCACCGGAAGATGCAGGTGCTTGCAGATCTTGGGCTGTGCCGCAATCGTGTCAATGAGCTTGAAGCTGGCATCTTTCGGGTGGCTGGTCATGAACCGGATGTGATAATCACCCGGCACCGTGCAGAGCAGGTTGAGCAGATCGGAGAAATCGATTTTCTCCTCCAGACCCTTGCCGTAGCTGTTCACGTTCTGCCCCAGCAGGGTGATCTCCTTATAACCTGCCTCCACAAGGCCCTTGAATTCCGCAAGGATATCGCCGGGCTTGCGGCTTTTTTCGCGGCCGCGCACATAGGGCACGATGCAGTAGGTGCAGAAATTATCGCAGCCATACATGATGGGCAGCCAGGCACGGAACTCGCTCTCACGCCGGATGGGGATGTTCTCCACGATGACCGGGCGCTGTGCCGGTTCCAGCAGCACACGCTTGTGCTTTTGCAGCTTCTGGGCCACCAGCTGGGGCAGCGTATCAATGCCATCCACGCCAAACACAAGGTCTACATAGGGGTAGCTCTGGCGCAGCTTTTCCACCACGTGTTTCTGGTTGGCCATACAGCCGCAGAGGCCGATGATGAGGCCGGGCTTTTTCTCTTTCAGGCCCTTGAGGGCGCCCACGTTGCCGAACACTCGCTGCTCGGCGTGTTCCCGCACCGCGCAGGTGTTGAAGAGGATGAGGTCTGCATCCTCAGGTTTCTCACACAGGCCATAGCCGATATCCACCAGCACACCCTTGATGCGCTCACCGTCGTTGACATTCTGCTGGCAGCCGTAGCTGTGAACAAATGCCAGCGGCGGCGTATCGTATGCCTGCCGGACAAGCTCTGCGGCGGCATTGTTATGTTCAAATGCTAGATATTCCAATCGTACCATCCTTATCCGCGGCCGCTTTGAAAGACTGTACCGCGGTTTCTCTTTTTATTTTCTTATTTTCTGAAAAGCTCTTTTTAGTATACCCTGTTTGCCTGCAGAGGGCAAGAGGAAACGCACAACTTTTTGCGTCGGATTGCCCTTACTGTGCTGCCTGTTTCTTCAAGCACTCCTCACAGACGCCGAACAGCACCACGGCACAGTCCTGCACGACGCCTTTCTGGTTCTTGACCAGCTTCATCACCTGTTTTTCATCCACATCCGCATCGACCACGCCGCAGCAGACTGTGCAGTACATGTGGCTGTGCCAGCACAGCGTGTGGTCAAAGCGGTCCGCCTTGCCCGGGATGCACACCCGGCGCACCCGCCCGGCATCCACAAGACTGTTCAGGTTGCGGTATACTGTGCCAAGGCTCAGGCCCGGGCACTCCTTAACGGCTTCATCGTAAATTTCTTCCGCAGTGGGGTGGTCGCACAACTGCTCCACTTTCTGCAGCACCAGTTCACGCTGTTTTGAGTATCGCATGTTCTTCTCTCCTTCGCTGCTTCCTTGTTTCAAATGTTCTTTTCACCTTTGATCCTTGCCCAGTAGGCACGGGCCGCCTGCTCTGTTTTGTTATCGCCAAAGGTATAGTATTTGACGTCCTTGATGGCATCCGGCAGGTACTGTTGCTCCACCCAGTGGTTTTCATAGTCGTGTGCATATTTGTAATTCTGCCCTTTTACCAGCGCGTCCTCGCCATCATAATGTTTATTTTGCAATTGGCGCGGGATGGGCCCGGTCCGCCCGGCCTGTACATCCGCAAGCGCCGCATGGATGGCATTGTGTGCGCTGTTGGATTTTGGGCTGGTGGCCACCAGAACCACCGCATCGGCCAGCGGGAGACAGGCTTCCGGCAGGCCCACCGCATTGGCGATATCTACAGCCGCCTTGACGATGGGAATGATCTGCGGGTAGGCAAGGCCTACATCCTCACAGGCACAGACCATGAGCCGACGGCAGGCCGAGGGCAGATCTCCAGCTTCCAGAAGCCTCGCCAGATAATGGAGCGCCGCGTCCGGGTCGGAACCACGCATGGATTTCTGGTAAGCAGATACGATGTCGTAGTGGTCATCGCCGTCCCGGTCGTACCGCATGGCCGTCCGCTTTGTCACCTGCTGGATCATCTCAAGGGTGACGCGCTTGCAGTTTTCTGTCACCGGGGCCGCCGTAACCGCAAAGTCCAAACAGCCCAGCGCCTTACGCAGGTCGCCGCCCGCACTCTCGGCCAGATACTGGCAGGCATCTTCTTCCAGAATGATATTCTGCCCCTCGGCTTCCGAAAGTTTGGCGATGGCATTGTGCAGCCCGCGCTCCACATCCGCTGCAGACAGCGATTGAATTCAAATACCGTGCAGCGGGACAGCAGTGCATTATAGATGTAAAAATACGGGTTTTCCGTAGTCGAGGCAATGAGGGTGACTGTGCCGTCTTCAATACATTCCAGCAGGCTCTGCTGCTGCTTTTTGTTCAGGTACTGGATCTCATCCAGATAGAGCAGGATGCCTCCCGCCCCGGCCAGGGTGCCGATGTCTTTCAGCACGGCCTTGATATCCCCCGTCCCGCAGGAAGTGCCGTTGAGCTTATGCAGGGTCATGCCGCTGTTCTCAGCGATAATGCGGGCCACCGTGGTTTTGCCCGTGCCGGAGGGGCCATAAAAAATCATGTTGGGGATCTTGCCGCTCTCGATGGTGCGGCGGAAGACTCGGCCCGGAGCCAGAAGATGCTGCTGGCCGCAGACATCAGCCAGAGTTTTGGGGCGCAGACGCTGCGCCAGCGGTTCATTCATTGGTCGTTTCCTCCTTAGACAGCATCATGCGCCCGCAAGTGATACTTCTTCTTAAATATTATAACGCATTTTTGCACGGAGGACAAGACAATTTCTGAAAATGATTCTCAGATAATCTCCAAAGGATTTACAATCTTTGCAAAACATGTTATCATAAAAGCACATTTTACTGGAATCGAGGGGAGCGACATGCCCAGGAAACCAGCCGCCCCGGAAGACCTTTCTGCCAAGAAAGCCCTTGCGCTGGAAGTCATCGCCCGGCTGAAAAAGGAATACCCCGATGCTGCCTGCACGCTGGATTACGACCATGCGTGGCAGCTTCTGGTCAGTGTCCGGCTGGCCGCACAGTGCACCGATGCACGGGTCAACATCGTGGTGGAAGATCTGTTTGCCAAGTACCCCAGCGTCGCCGCGCTGGCAGCTGCGGAGCCGGAAGAAATTGAAGCCATCGTCAAGCCCTGCGGCCTGGGCCACTCCAAAGCCCGGGATATCTCTGCCTGTATGCGGATGCTGCGGGACAAATACGACTGTAAAGTCCCCACCACCTTTGAGGAGCTACTTTCCCTGCCCGGTGTTGGCCGCAAGAGCGCCAACCTTATCATGGGGGATGTCTTCGGCAAGCCCGCCATTGTAACAGACACCCATTGCATCCGGCTGTGCAACAAAATTGGCCTTGTGGATGGCATCAAGGAGCCGCAGAAAGTGGAGATGGCCCTGTGGAAGATCATTCCGCCGGAAGAGGGCAGTGATCTGTGCCACCGCTTTGTCATGCATGGCCGGGCCGTCTGCAATGCCCGCAAGCCGGAGTGCGAAAAATGCTGCCTGCGTGATACCTGCCGCTACGCCAGGGAGAATGCGGCAACCTGACGGTTCGCAGCCCCATGATCGTAAGAAAGAAGTGGAAGTTTCATGTTATTTTTAGGAGGTATTACAATGTTTGGTCTTATTTTCAGTCTGCTGGTCGGTGCTCTGGCCGGTTACATTGCTGGCCGCATCATGGGCAGTGAGACATCTGCCGTGCGCAACATCGTGCTGGGTATCTTGGGCGGTTTTGTTGGCAACATCCTGTTCAGTCTGATCGGCCTGAGTGCACGGGCCTTGTGGGCGAGATTCTCGTCTCTGTGGTCGGTGCCTGTGTCTGTATCTGGATCGGCCGCAAACTGTTCCAGTAAGCGTTTGAACACAACTATCAAAAATACCTCAGCTTTCGTTTAGAAAACTGAGGTATTTTCTTTTGTCAACGACTGTGGAGTGTGCTATAATTATTTTTGTGTCTTGGAATAGGAAAGGAGTTTGAAACTCATGGAAACTGCAACCAGACCCTACGCGTTCAGCCGAAAGGTGTTCTGCGAGGGAATGCGCGATGGTGTGCCCATTGCACTGGGTTATTTTGCTGTATCGTTCTCGCTGGGCATTGCCGCCCGGAAAGCGGGTCTGACCCCGGTACAGGGCTTTTTTGCCAGTCTGCTCAACAATGCCTCCGCAGGTGAGTATGCTGCTTTTGCGTTGATCGCCAGCGGGGCCACTTACCTGGAAGTTGCCATCATTACCCTGATCGCCAACGCGCGGTATCTGTTGATGAGCTGTGCACTGGCCCAGCGGTTTGCACCCGGCACGCCGTTTTTCCACCGGCTCATCATTGGTTACGATGTCACGGATGAACTTTTTGGCATCACCATTGCCCGGCCCGGCTGGCTGAACCCGTTTTACACTTATGGTGCCATTGCGCTGGCAGCTCCTGCCTGGGCAGCTGGCACAGCCTGCGGCATCATTGCCGGCAACCTGCTGCCCCTGCGGGCCGTCAGCGCGCTGAGTGTGGCACTCTACGGCATGTTCCTGGCCATCATCATTCCCCCTGCCCGCAAGAGCAAGGTGGTGGCCGCGCTGGTGGCTATCAGTTTTGCACTGAGCTTTGTCTGCACCTATCTGCCGGGCGTCTCGGCGCTCTCCGATGGCACCCGCACCATTCTGCTCACGGTGGCCATCTCCTGCGCTGCCGCGATTCTCTTCCCGGTCAAGCAAGAGGAGGGCAACCAATGAACAACTGGATCTACATTGCTGTCATGTTTGCAGTGTCTTATGCCATCCGCATCCTGCCGCTGACACTCATCCGCAAGCCGATTGAAAACCAGTTCATTCAGTCGTTCCTGTACTATGTGCCCTATGTCACACTGGCAGTCATGACGTTCCCTGCCATTGTCAACGCCACCCAGAGCCCTATTGCCGGTGCTGCCGCGTTGGTAGTCGGCATCATTGCCGCCTGGATGGGTGCCGGACTCTTCCCCGTCTCGGTGCTCTGCTGTGCAGTGGTGCTGGTGCTGGAGTTCTTCCTTGTCCACTAAAGGGAAGCTCTATATGAGGAAGATTTTGGTAACGGGTGCCGGTGGTTTTGTAGGGGCTCGTATCCTCGACCAGTGGCGTGGAAGGTACGAGCTCTGCACATTTCCCCATGGATTTTCCGCCGATTCTGATGAAGCCGCTGTGCGTGCTCTGATTGCCCGGGAAAAGCCGGACGTCATCGTCCATACCGCAGCTCTTTCCAATACAGCCTATTGTGCCAGCCATCCGGAAGAATCACTCCGGGCGAATGTCCTGCTGCCCGAATGGATTGCAAAAGCGGCTGCTGAAACCGGAGCAAAGCTGCTGGCGTTCAGCTCCGATCAGGTATACGCTGGCTGTAAGGAAAGCGGCCCTCTGTCCGAAACGCTTTCTCTTTCCCCAGCCAATGTCTATGGCTGCCACAAGCTGGAAGCCGAACAGCGGGTGCTTGCCATCACCCCGGGCGCCATATTGCTGCGGGCAGCCTGGATGTATGATTTCCCGGGCTATCGGCTCCCTATCCGGGGCAACCTGCCGCTAAACCTGCTGAGTGCCGCCAAAACAGGCACTGCCTTGCATTTTTCGGAACATGATTTCCGCGGCGTCAGCTATGTACGGGAAGTCATTGACAAACTCATCCCGGCCATGGAGCTGCCCGGTGGTGTTTACAATTTTGGCAGTGGAAACGACTGCGACATGTTTGAGACTGCTTCCCGCTTCGCCCAGTTTCTGGGGGTGGAAGTCCCGCTCGAAAAAGACCATTGGGAGCGAAACCTTGCCATGAGCGGCGAAAAGTTGAAAGCTTTTGGCATCCAGTTTGATTCTACCATTCAGGCATTCCAGCAGTGTCTCGATGATTACGGTTTCGGTCATTTTTAATGACAGCGCATAAAAGGCCCTGTTCCAACTACGGAGCAGGGCCTCTTGATTGATTCTCTTATTTCCAGAGTTGCGCAACTACAAGCTCCAGCACACTGCCCGCAATGCAGCGAGCTTTATCCGAGATGAGGAAACAGTTTTCCAGTTCTGTTTTGCGCGGGTCCACATCTGCCACTTTGAAACCCGGAACCACAGGGTAACCGTCCCGCAGCAGGCCGCGCAGGATCCCCGCGATCTGCGTTTTTACAAGCACTTCTTCGCCCGCCGGTGTTTCCACCTTGGCAATGGCCTCCCCGGCCTCGACAAAATCACCGATGGCGTGCAGGTCGCGGAAAATGCCCTGTGCCGGCGAATGGAGCACCCGCTCGGCGGCATAGCCGCCAATGACACCCGGAACGCCAGTGTTGGGGGTCGCCGCGCCCTCCCGGATGATCCGTCCCAGCCTGTGGCCGCGTTTGGTCTCCACCACTACATCCACATCCTGCCCGGCTGTAAAGCCCGGGCCAAGGGCAATGGTCAGCGAAGCCATTTCACGGGTAGTGCCAAGGTTTTTCTTGGCGAGAATCGCATCCACTACCACGTCCGGTTTTAAAGTGCGGATGCTCTCCCCTTTGGGGTCGATCAAAACAGGGACGCATTCTGTGCCCAGACAGCCTCCGCCTCTTCCTGTTTGGAAATGCGGACAGCACGCAGCCCCTCCACCGTCGTCTCGCCCTCGTAAACCGCCTCACAGAGAGAGACCTGCCGACGGATGGCGGCGGGATGCTCGGTTTCCAGTACCAGCACCCGCAGGCCAGCGGACCACAGCCGGTGGATGGTGCCCGTGGCAAGGTCGCCGCCGCCCCGCACGATAATCAGGGAATCTCGTTTCATTTTGCCTCTGTGCCTCCCGTTAAAACCTGTAAGAAAAGTTCCATCGAGCCGCCACAGGCTGCCAGTGCTTTCTCATCGTCTTCCAGTCCCGTGGTAAACGACGCCAGCTGCTGCGGAACTTCCGTACCTTCCAGCATTTTTCCTGCCAGCTGCCGGGCACGGTATTCCATAATGCCGCCGCCCACGCTGCCCGCCGTACTGCCATCCGGGAGAATGAGCATCTTGGTGCCCACCTCTCGGGGCATGGAGCCGTGGCGGGAAACGATGGTTGCCAGCACAGCATCCGTTTGCTCCTGACGGCACTGTGCCCAGGCTGCCCGGATTTCCGGCGTAAACCCCTCTGTCAGCTGGCGATGGCTTTTGATCTCCACGATCTGCGCCAAAATGGACAGCGCGATCTCCTGCGCCGTTTTTGCCCCGATGGCAAGGCCGATGGGGGCATGGAGCCGCGCTACCCGTGCCGGGTCAAGGCCTGCCTCTGCCAGCTGGCGGCGCACCAGTTCCGAACGTCCCCGGCTGCCCATCATGCCTACATAGGCCGCCGGTTTTTGCAAGATCTGCTTCAGGCAGGTAATATCATACGCATGGGCACGGGTCAGTACACAAAAGTATGTCTCTGTACTGCCCGGTATCTGCGCCAGAGACGTTTCAAATGGCGCACAGAGCACTCGATCCGCCCCTGTTTCCCGCAGTGCATCTGCATATTCCGGACGATCTTCCAGCCCGGTAACGGGCAGATCCAGCAGCTTTGCCAGCCGGACCGCCGCCGCTGCTACATGTCCGCCTCCGCAGATGACCAACCGTGCCCCGGCACCAAAACGCTCGGCAAAAACGCGCGTATCTCCCAGCGTAAACACGCCGGAAGTCGTGCATTTTTTCAATGCAGAAAGATTTTGGGTTAGAAGCGTTTCCGGTGCGGACGTCCATGCCACTTGTCCATCGCAGAGCAGCAATGCGGTCCCCTGTTGCTGGCCCTCCAGAACCGTGGCCAGCAAAAAATCCTGTGCATCTTTTTGGGCGTCGAGCGCATCCAAAAATGTGCGGTGTTCCATCTGGTTTCTCCTTGTGTTTATTGTTCTACCGTTGCAATTGCATCAAAGGCATTTCGGTCAAGCTTTGACTGCCACTGCTGCCAGTCCCCCGGCAGCATCCGCCACGCAAGGCCGCACCCTGCCGAGAGCTCCCGTGGCAGCGGAATCAAACGGCCCGGGATATTGGCTTCCGTGCAGTGCTTTTCCCAAGCCATGGCTTCCACGGTCGCATGGAATGAAAGGACGATATAAGGCCGTTTTGCACGCATCTTATTCCTCCTGCGCCAGCTGGCGGACCGCAGCCGCGGCCTGCAGCACTTCCTGCTCGGTGTTCGTGTGTGAAAAGCTGAACCGCACCACACCCTGCTCTACGGTCCCCAATACCTTGTGCATCAATGGAGCACAGTGCGCACCGGCCCGCACGCAGATGCCGTAATCTTCCCATAGAATGTCTGCCACCCGGGCGGAGTCTTCTCCAGCCAGATTCAGTGAGACAATGGGTGCACGCTCCTGTGCTGCAAAATCACCATAAAGCGTTACATCGGGCAGGCTGCGCACCTGCTCATAAAACAGGCAGGCCAGCACGGTTTCCCGGGCATGAAGCAGCTCCACTCCCTGCTCCAGAATCCACCGCACCCCAGCGCCCAGACCCGCAATCCCCGGAACGTTGAGCGTCCCGGCTTCCAGCGCCGTTGGCATTTCGGCCGGATGGTTTTCGTCAAAGCTGTGAACCCCGCTTCCGCCCACCACCAGCGGTGCGATCCGCAGCCCCGGGCGGACATAGAAACCGCCCGTACTGCGGGCCCAGTAGGCCTTTGTGACCGGTAAAGCAGAGCACGTCCATGCCGAGCGCCTGCACATCAATGGAGTGGACTCCCGCCGTCTGCGCGGCATCTACGATGAACAAGAGTCCATGCCTTTTGGCAAAGGTAGATACCCGCGCCAGATCGGTTCTATTTCCGGTCACATTGGAAGCATGGGTGACTACGATCGCCTTGGTATTGGGGCGCAGCAGCGTTTCCAACTGGTCGTACTGCAGCACACCGCGGGCATCGACTCCCAGAAAGCTCAATTCTGCCCCCTGCTGCCGCAAACGGTACAGCGGGCGGAGGACTGAATTGTGCTCACACACCGTTGTAATAACATGGTCGCCCGGGCCGATCAACCCGTTGATCGCCGTATTGAGGGCCTGCGTCGCATTGGAAGCAAAGGCAATACAGGCGGGACTTTCGGCATGGAATAGCTCTGCCAGTGCCTCCCGCGTTCCATAGACCAGCCGTGCCGCATGGAGAGTCGGCTCGTGTGCTCCGCGGCCCGGGTTGCCCGCTGTCTGCAGAGCTTCCAGCATAGCCTGCCCTACCTGCGGCGGTTTATGAAGAGTCGTCGCGGCATTGTCCAGATAAATCACGGCTTGACCACGTTCCCGGCACCAAGCATCTTTTCGGCAATGACATACATGTTGGTCACACCGCCCACCGCAAGCTTTTCCGTCAGGCCGTAGAAATTCAGGCAGGTGCCGCAGGTCAGAATCTCCACGCCCTCGGCCTCCAGTGCCTTGAGGTCTTCCAGCATGGGCGAACCCTCACAAGTCAGGTATGCGCCGCCGTTATAGAGCAGTATCGTCTTGGGCAGTTTATCCTGCTGGGTGAGCGAGAATACAAAGGCTTTGAGCAGGGTTTTGCCCAGTTCCTCGGCCCCCTCGCCCATCCGGTCGGATGCGATCACGACCACCGTATCGGTCCTTGCATCCGGGACGCAGCTCTCCGCAGGCTCATTCTTTTCTTCCAGAGCATCTCCCACCGTAAAGCGGATGGCGTATTCCCGCTCGGCCCGTTTTTCTGCGCTATAGACAAGACCCTTTTGCTGTGCCATCTTGGTCAGGTTCTGAACAGCGATCTCATTGTCCACCAGAACTTCGACCTCTCCCGGTGCCATTCAGCTCTGAGAGTGCTTTTTGCCTGACGACCGGA
>NZ_QTVP01000040.1:0-17337 GCF_003460645.1 Faecalibacterium sp. OF04-11AC
TCTGTCTGCCGCGGCAGACAGGGGTGTTTTCAACGTTATGGACAATCGCAGTGGAAAATCCTTTTATTTTGCAGTGTGGTAGCCGTCAGGGTTCTTCTTCTGCCAGTTCCAGCTGTCGGCGCACATCTCCTCGATGCCGTACTCAGCCACCCAGCCCAGCTCACGCTTGGCTTTGGAGGGGTCGGCGTAGCACTCGGCGATATCGCCGGGGCGGCGGGCCTCGATGACGTAGGGGAGCTTCTTGCCGCAGGCTTTCTCAAAGGCATGGATGACATCCAGCACGCTGTAGCCCTTGCCGGTGCCCAGGTTGCAGATGAAGAGGCCGCAATTGGTCTCCAGCTTGCGGATGGCGCAGACATGGCCGCGGGCCAGATCCACCACGTGGATGTAATCGCGGACGCCGGTGCCGTCCGGGGTGGGGTAATCGTTGCCGAAGACGTGCACTTTTTCCAGCTTGCCCACAGCGACTTTTGCAATGTAGGGCATCAGATTGTTGGGGATCCCGTTGGGGTCCTCACCAATGAGGCCGGACTTGTGGGCACCGATGGGGTTGAAGTAGCGGAGCAGGGCCACGTTCAGGGTGGGATCCGCCTTGCAGACATCGGTCAGGATCCGCTCGGTCATGGCCTTGGTGGTGCCGTAGGGGTTGGTGGTGGCACCCACGGGGAAGTCCTCGGTGATGGGCACACTGGCGGGGTCGCCGTAAACGGTGGCCGAGGAGCTGAAGACAAAGTTCTTGCAGCCATGGCGGCGCATCACATCCAGGATGACCAGGGTGCAGTTGAGGTTGTTATAGTAGTATTCAATGGGCTTGGAGACACTCTCGCCCACAGCCTTGTAGGCTGCAAACTGGATGACCGCGGTGATGTCCGGGCACTCGGTGAAGATCTTCTCCACATCCTCATGCTTGGTCATATCGGCCTGATAGAAGCGGAAGTCCTTGCCCGTGATCTGCTTGACCCGCTCCAGCACCACCGGAGAAGCGTTATAGTAGTTATCGGCCACCACCACATCGTAGCCAGCGTTCAACAGTTCAATGCAGGTGTGGCTGCCAATGTAGCCAGCGCCGCCGGAAACCAGAATTGCCATTGCAAAAACCTCTCTCTCGTCACCATTGTTGCATTCTTTGTAAGGGCCTTGCCCCTGCTGCCTAAAGAATACCGCTTTTTGCACACGGAATCAAGTACCGCCCATTTTATGCGGCTGGATTCTTGTTGCATCTTTTTCTGCACGATGATGAAACCACAATTTTTTTTGCATCCTGCCCATGGAGGGAAGACGCTTTTTGTGCAAATGAGAGAAAGATCACCCGGAACACAAAAATGACCGCCCGGCCGGGCGGTCATTCCGTTCTCTCTTTTCAAAGGCGTCCGCACTGGCGTCCGGTAAAGAAACGCAGCGTGGTGTTGGCGCGGAAGACCTTGCCCGCGCGGAGGATGGTGGTGGGAAACTCCGGGTGCGAGGGACTGCAGGGGAAGTGCTGGGTCTCCAGCGCAAAGCCGCCGTATTTCTGCAGCGGCACGCCGCCCTTGCCCGGGGTGGGGCAATCCTGCAAAAAATTGCCCGTGTAAAGCTGGATGCCCGGCTGAGTGGTGTACATCTTCATGCTGATGCCGCTTTTCTCGCTGGTGGCCCAGGCGCACAGGCTCTGGCTGGAACCGCGGTCCCGGTCAATGACAAAGCAGTGGTCAAAGCCGCCGCCCACCATGGTGGTCTGGGAAAAGCCCGTGTCGATGTCCCTGCCCAGCGGTTTGCCGGAAGTAAAATCCATCGGCGTGCCCGCCACGGGCAGGATGCGCCCGGTGGGGCAGGTCTCGTTGTTGCCCTCCAGATACCGGGACGCGTAGAGCTTGAGCTTCTGGTTCAGCACATCGCCCTCACCATCCAGATTAAAATATGTATGGTTGGTGAGGTTCAGCACGGTGTCCGCGTCGGAGGACACCCGGTAGTCCATCCGCAGGGCATTGTCCTCCGTGAGGATATACCGCACCGAAATTTTCAGATTGCCGGGGAACCCGTCTTCTCCATCCGGGCTCTCCGCCTCCAGTAACAGGGTATCGCCAAAGGATTTCACCTCGTAGATCTTGCGCGGGAATGTGCCATGCAGATGGTTTTTGCCATTGTTGGCTTCCAGATGGTAGGCCCTGCCGCCTACACTGAACACCGCGTTCTCGATCCGGTTGGCGTACCGCCCCACAAACGCGCCGCAGCAGGTGCTGCCTTGGGAGTTGAAGTCGTTTTCGTAGTCGGCCAGGGTGTCATGCCCTATGACCACGTCCACCGGGCCCTTTTTTGTGGGGACAAGGATATTTTTGATCACACAGCCATAGTTCAGCACATGCACTTCCAGTCCGCCGGGGTTGGAGATGATGTACTCGTTGACCTTTTCGCCGCTTTTTGTCACGCCAAAAGGCTTGGAACGAAACTGTGCCATTGCGCTCGCCTCCTCATCATTTGGTTCACACCCAGCAGGCGCACTCCTGAGTGTATCTTTCATAATTATGATTATATCATAGTTTCACACGCTTGTGGGCAGAACTTTTTAGAATTAACAGCCAATATTTTGGGAGATTTTTTGGTGGTTTTGCAAAAGAAAATCCCCATGAGCGCTCCATGAGGATTTTTTTGTTTGCAGGGGAATTTATGCTTGCGCGTTGGCCTGCGCCAGGAACTCGGCCGCGTCGTCCGGGATGTCGTCCAGGTCTTCCTCGCTGCCGATATCCACGTTGAGCGGCGGCTTCTTGAAGAGGATGTCGTACATCAACGGGACGATGTACAGGGTCATCAGAGTGGCATAGCTCAGGCCGCAGATGATGACGACGCACATGCCGCGCATCAGCTGTCCAGCCATATCGTTGCTCAGGGCCGTCTGGAGCATGGCCAGCACCGTGGTCAGGGTGGTCATGAGGATGGGGCGCATACGGGTCTTGCCGGTGGCGATGAGGGCCGCGCGGCGCTCCATGCCGCCCAGGCGGAGCTGGTTGGTGTAGTCCACAAAGACGATGCCGTTGTTGACGACGGTACCCATCAGGACGATGAAGCCCATCAGAGAGATCATGGTCAGCTGCTGGCCCGTGAGCAGCATTCCCATCAGGCCGCCGGTAAAGGCCAGCGGGATGGTAAACAGCACGATGAACGGGGACAGCAGGCTCTGGAACTGTGCCACCATGACCAGATAGACGAACGGCAGGGCCAGTGCCAGCCACTGCACCATCTCATTGGTCATCTTGTTGACGTTGCCGGACTCGCCGCCCACGTCAAAGGAGCAGCCCTCCGGCATCTCATCGGTCAGGGTGTAGGCGTCCAGCGTCTTCTTGACCTGACGGGCCTGCACGGTGGTATTGTAGCCGGGCAGAGTGTCCGCCGTGACGGTGACGAACTGGGTCTGGTTCTCGCTGGTCAGGGAGTCGGGGGCCGTGCCCACGGTCCAGGTGGCAATATCGCTGAGCTTACAGGTGCCCGTGGTGGTGGTGCCATCGGCGGACATGGTGGTGGTCTCAAAGGCAATGCCCATCATGTTTTCCTTGGTGACGGGGTCCAGGTTATCGGTGATCTGGACCGTCATGGAAGTGCCGTCCACCACAACGGGGGTCTTGGCGGTGGTGGTGGTGGTCAGGTCCGCCGCGATCTGCTGATACACCTGCGCGACGGTCAGGCCATAGGCACGGACCTTATCACGGTCGATCTGCAGCTCAATGGTGGCGTCACCGTTGCCCAGGCCGGTGGTGGCGTTGGTAAAGCCCTCGGTGTTGTTGACCATCTCCACGACCTTATCGGCCAGCTGGGTGATGGTGGCCGTGTCGGGGCCGTAGACCTTGACGCTGAGGCCGTTGGCCATCATGCTGGTGAGCTCCTGCATTCCGCTGATCTCCACGGTGCCGGTGCAGTTTTCCACGCTGCCCAGGGCGTCTTCCAGCGCCTGACGGGCGGTTTCGATCTGGGTGGAGGAGAGGCTCTCATCCAGTTTGACATTGATCTTATAGCTGCCGTAGCTGTTGGCCGCGTTCAGCAGGTCGGTAATAGCCTTGGGAAGGCCCAGCTGGCCAACGTCGATGCCGGCCACGCTGGTATCGGTGGTGATGCCCACCTCTTCCACATGGTCCACCGCCATCAGGGCTTCCACCACCTGCCCGGCCACATCGTAAGAATCCTCTTTGCTCATATCCGCCGTGGTCGAGATCTCCACGATGGCCTCGTTGCTGGTGATCTCCGGCAGCAGGGTGATGCCCATGGAGAAGACCCGCCAGCCGCAGAATGCCAGCAGAACGATGGCAGCCCCCAGCGGGATGGCGCGGTGCTGGAAGCACCACTCCAGGCTCTTGCCGTACTTGTCCTGCACTTTCTCAAACCAGGCCAGCTTCTTGGGCTCGGCCTTTTTCAGCACGGTGGAGGACGCCGCCGGGACAACGGTAATGGCCACGATGAGGGAGGCCATGAGGCAGTAGCCGATGCAGAGAGACATGGGCTGCATCAGGTTGCGCACCGTCTCGGAGGTGAAGATAACAGGCACGAAGACGCAGACTGAGGTGAGGGTAGAGGCTACAATGGACATGCCCACCTGCTTTGCGCCCTGCACGGCCGCGCGGGGTGCAGGGACGCCCCGGCCCCGCAGACGGTAGATGTTCTCAATGACGACGACCGAGTTATCCACCAGCATACCAATGCCGAGGGAGAGGCCCGCCAGCGTCATGACGTTGAGGTCCAGCCCGGTGAAGTACATCAGCACGATGGCGAACAGAACGGACAGCGGGATGCTGATGCCGACCACGAGGGTGGGCTTGATATCTTTCAGGAAGATGGCCAGCACGATGATGGCCAGAGCGGCACCCACGATCATGCTGGTGAGGATGCTCTTGACAATAACGGTAATGTAGTTGCCCTGGTTGGACAGAACGACCACTTTCAGGCCGTCGTACTGGGCTTCCAGCTCCTTGAACGCTTCCAGACAGTTATCCGAAACCGTGCTGGCGCTGGCCGTGGAGCTCTTGAAAATTTTGAGCACGGCGGCCCGCTCGCCATTCAGACGGGTATAGCTAGCCTCGGCGTTATCAATGACTTCCACATCCGCCACATCGGAGAGGCGGACATCGCCAAAGCCATCCACATGGAGCAGCAGCGCGCCCTCGATATCGGCCACGCTGTCGTACTCCTCGCCAACTTTCAGCAGCCAGGATTTTCCGCTGGAGTCCTTGACGTAGCCGGCGGGCATGGAGAAGTTCTGGGCGTAGATGAGGGTGGCCAGCGTGTCGATATCCAGCTGCTTGGCCACATCGGCGCTGGCGAGGGCTTTCTCCTTGGCCGCCTCATACTGGGCGTTGGCCTCGTCGTACTGGGTCTGGTAGTTGTTCAGCATCTCACGGGCTTCGGTAAACTTCATGTACGCGGAGAGCTGCTGGCTGGAATAGCTGCCCAGCGCCTGGGAGAACGTGTTCATCAGCTCGGGCACATTGTCCATGGCCTTGATGGTATCTTCCAGCGTTTTATAGATGGTGCTCATGCTCTGCTGCACTTCCAGGTCGCCCGCCAGATCTCCGGCGGTGCTGCCGTCGGCACCCGTTTCCAGGTTCAGGCGGTTCTGCAGCTGCTGCAGGGCAACGGTGAGCTTATCGGTGATATCGCGCAGCTCGCCGATGATGGAAATGAGGGAGTCAATGTCCCGCATTCCCGTCTCGTTGAACTGGTCCACCACATGCTGCAGGCCATCGCGCACCTCGATCAGCGCCTGCTGGATCTCCGGCTCGTTGACCACAGCGATCAGCTGGTTCACACTGTCCAGCAGGGCCTGCGCCTTATCCCGGACGGTGGTCACGGCGGCACCCACCTCGGTGCCCATCTGGGCCATCACGGTATCGGAGACCATGTCGCCGTAGTTTTTCAGCTGTTTTTCGTACTCCTTGCGGCCGGCTTCGATCTGGGCCTGGGCGGCTTCCAGCTGCTCATGGGCCGCCGCCAGCTGGACGTCGATGGTCTCCAGCAGCTTCTCGTTGATGACGTCGATCTTGGACTGGCTCAGCTGCACCTGCACCATCTTCTCGATGAGGCCGTTGGCCGAGATGCTGGACACGCCGCCCCTGCGCTCCACATAGGGCACCAGCGTGCCGCTGACGAAATCGGAGAGGTCGTAGACATCACTGCCCTCGCGGCTGATGGCAACCGTCATAAAGGCATTCATGTTCATGCTGTATTCAATGATGGAAGGGGTCAGGCAGCTGCTTGGCAGGCTGGACACCGTCTGGTCCACCTTGTTGGACACCTTGACCATGGTGCTGTTCATATCGGTGCCCTCGGAGAACTTCATCAGCAGCAGGCTGTAGTTTTCCGCCGAGGTGGCGGTGATGGTGTCCACACCCGCCACGGTACCCAGGGCGTTTTCCATCACGTCGGAGACTTCACTCTCCACACGCTCCGGGCTGGCACCGGGGTAAACCGTGACCACCATCAGGTACGGCGTGCTGATGTCCGGCAGCAGGTTGGTCTGCATGTGGCTGAGGGCCACGAACCCCAGCAGCAGGACCATGACAACACCAACCAGCACCGTAAACGGTTTTTTGACACTGAATTTTTCCATTTCTTCCTACCGTTTCTCTTAGGCCCCCCAAGCAGCGGGGCTTAAATTTCCTTTAGTATCCTTATTATACACGAGGGGGAGGGGGTTGCAATAGTCCCTTGGTGAATCTTTTATAAAACTTAAGATACTTTTCCGCAACCGGGGAATTCTCCGCTCAATTCCTCAATTTTTTGACCCGTTTCCAGAATTTTCATGTCGAAATCAGGTTGTATACGAACGAGCCGGGCCGATCATTGCACCCGCCGCCCAATTTTTGGGGGCCCGAACACGGTGCCCGGACGCGGCGATTTTATTTTTTTCGTGGAAATGTGGTTTTGATTATGGTATACTAACATCAGAATGGAATATCAGGCTCATTTGGAGCCCGACTCAGATACAACGAGAACAACAACCACCCCAAAGAGGAATGCTATGAAAAAAGTCATCTCTGTCCGTTTTAAGGACAACGGCAAAAGCTATTATTTTGACCCCGCCGATGCTGACATCAAGGCCGGGGATTACGTCATTGTGGAAACGGCCCGCGGCATTGAGTGCGGCGAGGTGGTGCAGGGCGTGCGGGAGATCGCCGACACGGCAGTGCCCAAGGCCCTCAAGCCCATTACCCGGATGGCCGACAGCGTGGATGTGCGCCGGATGCGCCAGAACCGCGAGGACGAGAAACGAGCCTACCACACCTGCCAGGAGTGCATTGCACGCCATGGCCTGGAAATGAAGCTGGTGGAGGCCGAGTACACCCTTGATCGCTCCAAGATCATGTTCTACTTCACGGCGGACGGCCGTGTGGACTTCCGGGAACTGGTCAAGGACCTGGCCGGCATCTTCCACACCCGCATTGAGCTGCGCCAGATCGGCGTGCGCGACGAGAGCAAGATGATCGGCGGCCTGGGCATCTGCGGCCAGCCGTTCTGCTGCTCCCGCTTTTTAAAGGACTTCCAGCCTGTTTCGATCAAGATGGCAAAGGAGCAGGGCCTGTCCCTGAACCCCACCAAGATCAGCGGTGCCTGCGGCCGTCTGATGTGCTGTCTGG
Source organism: Faecalibacterium sp. OF04-11AC (assembly GCF_003460645.1). Taxonomy (NCBI): domain Bacteria; kingdom Bacillati; phylum Bacillota; class Clostridia; order Eubacteriales; family Oscillospiraceae; genus Faecalibacterium; species Faecalibacterium sp. OF04-11AC. The sequence continues at coordinate 7,596 of NZ_QTVP01000040.1, forward strand.
CCTACGAGGAGAGCGCCTACGAGTACCTGAACAGCATCATGCCCATGGTGGGCAGCACCGTCCGCACCCCGGACGGCCTGGGCACCGTGCTGGAAGTCAACCCCGTTTCCGGCTATCTGCGGGTGCGCTGCGGCACCGAGGCCCTCACCCCGCGCTACTACAAGGTGGGCGTGTGTGAGTACATCAGCGGCGGCAAGCGCGCCCCCCGCCGCCCGGACCCGGACGACGATTATTCCGGCGTGCGCAACCCCGCCCCGGTGGTGGCTTCCGCCGACGCCAATGGCGGCACGGGTTGCGGAAACTGCCCCAAAAAGGGTAGATAATTCCCAGAAAAATAGTGGGAATTTACCAAGTTAGTCTGCTAAAACTAACCATATTTCGTGATTTTCGCCAAAAAATCTCTTCAATTTCCTCCAGAAGTTAGCCTGTGCTTTTGTGCAACCCAACAAAAAAACGGGTTTTGCATTTTGCGCGGTACGGTTAGTCTTGCCTTTTTGATTTTGCTTTGCTAGAATCGTGTCAAGGATAAGATTTCCGAGGGAGCCCGCCACCCGCCGTGCAAGGGCAGGTTTCTTCATAAATGACCGCACGGGAGATAAGGAGAGTACGATTATGGCACACAAGGTTTCTGACGCATGTGTTGGCTGCGGCGCTTGCGAGGGCGCTTGCCCGGTTGGTGCAGTCACCATCGAGGGTGGTGTTGCAGTTGTGAACGCAGACGCTTGCATCGATTGCGGCGCTTGCGAGGGCGCTTGCCCCACCGGTGCTATCACTGCTGAATAATTGCAGCGATCCCTGTAAACAGACACAAAAAGCGGCGGACCTGTCCAAACGGGTCTGCCGCTTTTCTGTTTCCGCGCAATTTTCCCGGCCTGCACAATTTTGTCGGATTTTCGGCCCCGATATTTTGGCAAAGGATTTTGAGCCTGTATATGGAACATTCAACCGAGATTTTGTATAATAAAACAGAAGTCTATTGTTCGTCCGTCCACCGCTTTGGCTCGGACGCCTTATTGTTGGCCCGGTTCTGCCCGCCCAAACGCGGCCAGAAAGCAGCGACCTGTGTTCGGGCTGCGGCATTGTCAGCCTAGAGTGGCACGACAGCGGCCACCGGGGCCCCTGCACGGCCCTGGAGCTGCAGCCGGAGGCCAGCGCCCTGCTGGCGGAAGCCGTGGCCGCGCAGGGCCCGGAGCTTGCCCACATCACCCCCGTCTGCGCGGACCTGCGCGCCTACCGGGAGGGGAGGGCAGTTTTGACCTCTGCGCCTGCAACCCGCCCTATTTTACGGCGGGCTTCCAGAGCAGCAACGCGGCCCGGGCCACCGCCCGCCACGAGACCGACTGCACGCTGGAAGATGTCTGCGCCTGCGGGTTCCGGCTGCTGAAAGACGGCGGGCGGCTGGCGCTCTGCCACCGGCCCGAGCGGCTGGCCGAGGTGCTGGCCGTGCTGCGGGCCCACCGACTGGAGCCCAAGCGGCTGGCGTTTGTGAAAAACAGAGCCGAAAGCGCCCCCTGGCTGTTTCTGGTGGAGGCGCAGAAGAACCGGAAAACGGGCTTGAAGATCGAGCCGGACATTCTCATTGCAGCCGGTGCTGCAATGTACGGAAAACACTGAGGAGGGCTGTTATGGCCGGAACATTATACATCGTGGCAACTCCCATCGGCAACCTGGAGGATATGCCGCCCCGTGTGGCGGCAACGTTCGGCGCGGCGGATTTCATTGCCGCCGAGGACACCCGCGTGACCATGAAGCTGCTCAACTTTCTGGGCCTGAAAAAACCCATGGTCAGCTACTATGAGCACGCCCTCCAGAAAGGCGAAGGCATCCTCCGCCGCATCGAGGCGGGGGAGAACTGCGCCCTCTGCTCGGACGCCGGAATGCCCTGCGTCTCCGACCCGGGCGAGGTCATCGTGCGGGACGCACTGGCCCGGGGCATCAAAGTAGTGCCCGTGCCCGCCGCCTCGGCCTGCGTCACGGCACTGGCCGTCTCGGGGCAGGACACCTCCCGCTGGGTGTTTGAGGGCTTTCTGCCCGTGAACCGGAAGCAGAAAAAGGAGCGTCTGGCCGAGCTGCTGGGCGAGAAGCGGACCGTCATCTTTTACGAGGCACCCCACAAACTGCGCACCACGCTGGACGACCTGACCGCCGCCTTTGGCGAGGACCGGAGCATCACCCTCTGCCGGGAGCTGACCAAGCTCCATGAAGAGATCTGGAAGACCACCCTGGGCGAGGCCGTGGCCACTACGCCGCCAACGAGCCCGGGCGAGTATGTGCTGGTGATGGCCGGCGCCCCCGCCGCGGAGCCCACCGAGCTGACGCTGGACGAAGCCGCCCAGCGGGCGCTGGAGCTCACCCGGCAGGGCTTTGGCCCCTCGGCAGCCGCCAAAACCGCAGCCCAGGGCACGCCCTACTCCAAGAGCGAGATCTATAAACAACTGCTGGTGTTGCAGCAGAATTAAACCTCTCCGTCATTGCTGACGCAATGCCACCTCCCCTAGCAGGGGAGGCCTTGGCAGTCGATGGAAGCTTTTTCTATTTGCCAAAGGCTCCCCTGTCAGGAAAGACTCCCCCGGTCGGGGGAGGTGGCACGAAAGTGCCGAAAGAGGAGTGTCTGGCGAGCGGAGCTCGACTGAGAGGTTTAAGACGTATTAAAATATTGAGGAGGCCCCTTTCGTGACAAAACTTTTGATCCTGAGCGACAGCCATGGCGGCAGCGACGCCATCGCGCGCATCCTGAAAGCAGAACGGGAAAACATCGACGCCCTGATCTTTCTGGGCGACGGCCTGCGCGATTTAGAACTTGCACTGACCAAATACCCCCGCCTGCGGACCTATGCCGTGGCCGGAAACTGTGATTTTGGTGCGCTGGAGCCCTACGACGGGCTGGCCGCTTTCGATCAGGTCATCGTTTTCTATACGCACGGGCACATGTACGGCGTAAAATACGATCTGGATACACTGGCGGACGCCGCCGCCGCCCGCGGGGCACAGGTGGCGCTGTTTGGCCACACTCACATCCCGCTGGCCGAGACCCGGGGCAGGGTGTTCCTGTTCAACCCGGGCTCCTGCGGCCGCTGCTACACCGGGGCCGACACCTACGGCATCCTGACACTGGCCGACGGCAAGGTCGTGGGCCATGAGCACAAAGAGGTACCCAAAGCATGAGCATCAATGAGGTGCGCTATCTGCCCGAATGCGGCAGCACCAACGCCTATGTAAAAGAGCATTTTGAAGAGTTTGGCCCCGTGGGGGCCGTGTACACCACCAACCAGACCGCCGGGCGGGGCCGCCTGGGCCGCACCTGGGTCAACGCCGAGGGCAAAGCCCTGTACTACACCGTGGCCATCCGGGAACCGCTGGCCCAGCCTGCCACCCTGCCGCTGCTGGCCAGCCTGGCCGTGCGGCGGCAGCTGTCCCTGCGCTACGGCGTGGAGTGCCAGATCAAATGGCCCAACGACCTGCTGCTCAACGGCAAAAAGATCGTGGGCATCCTCTGCGAGGGCGTCAGCTACGGCTACCAGCAGCAGGGCCGGGGCATCCTGTGCGGCATTGGCATCAACCTGGCCCAGCCCCAGAGCTATTTTGACGCCGCCGACCTGCCCCACGGCACCTCGCTGGCGCTGCAGGGGGCAAATGTCGATCTGACCACCGACCCCGAGTGGCTGGCCGAGGCCCTGACGGATTTCGGCTTTGACCGCCCCATGTACGTCTTCGCGCGGGATGGCTTCGCGCCGTTCCGGGAGGAGTACAAAAAGGCCTGTGTCAACATCGGCCGCCGCGTGACCTTTGACCTGCCCGGCGGCGGCGAGGGCAGCGGCGAAGCCGTGGATATCGACGAAGAGGGCCGCCTTGTTGTCCGCACCGACTCCGGCGAGGAGCATGTCTTCACCGGCGAAGTCTCGGTACACGGCATTTACGGCGCGGTATAAACCTGTATAAAACCCAAAATCCCCCTCCGGCGCTTGCGGTACACCGGAGGGGGATTTTGTTTGGGGTATTGCTTTGGTGTGAGGAGGAATCATGTGCAAGGGAGCGGTTGCGGCCCCGCGCCCTTGTGAGGATAGTATACCCGATTTCCGCACAAAAGTCATTACTTTCTTGTGAAAAATGTGTTAATTACCGAACGAAAATTTTTCGCTTTGTTTTCACACAAAAGTTTTTGCCGTAGAAACCCCGCAGGTAGATGCTGCTCTACCTGCGGGGTTGAGAGTTAAATCTTATTCGGACACAACTTCGCCGTTGGCGTTCATCACAAAGGTCGTCGTCTTGCTGCCATTCGAGATATTGTCAATTGTCACAGTTTCCAATAAATATTTCGTTTTTTTACCAAATTAACGAAATTTGCGCCCGTCTGGTCATTTTGACCAGAACGGACGCGGTTTTTCAGGTTCGCTCTTTTTGCGCCTCGGCGTGCGCCTTGCCCTCTTCCACATAGCTTGCGGCGTTGGCGCGGTTGTGCTCCAGCTGCTCCGGGGTGATTTTCTTGATGACCCGGGCGGGGACGCCCACGGCCACGGAATCGTCCGGGATGACCATGCCCTCCGGCACCAGCGCCCCGGCCCCGATGATGCACCGCTTGCCCACCACGCTGTGGTTGAGCAGGGTGGCGTGCATCCCGATGAGGCTGTCATCACCCACGGTGCAGCCGTGCACCAGCGCGCAGTGGCCCACGGTGACATTCTTGCCCAGCAGCACTTTCCCGCCCGCGTCGCAGTGGAGGACGGCATTGTCCTGGATGTTGGTGTTCTCGCCAATCGTCAGGGTGCCGCTGTCGCCCCGGAGCACAGCCCCGTACCAGACTGTCGTGCCCGGCTTGAGGAGCACGTCGCCCTGCACGGTGGCGTTGTCCGCCACAAAGGCCGCCCCCTCGTCCCGGGGGCTTTTTCCACCAAAGGATAGGATCATTGTGAAAAACCACCTTTCTCTTTTTCTTCATTTATGGTATTCTTTTATCAGTCACAGTTCAAGAGGAAGCTGAAAACTTCCGGAGGAGTTTTTTCCCATGCACAAGCATTCCCTTTTTTGCCGGGCGGCGGCGCTGGTGCTCACCCTTGCCCTGACCGCGGCGCTGGCCCTGCCCGGCTTTGCCGCCGCCTACGCCATGCCCATCCAGACAGCCTATGACGCGGAGGCGGTCTATCTGTTTGACGCCAGCACGGGGGAGGCCCTTGTAGAGCAGAACCCGGATCAGGTGCGGCCCATTGCCAGCCTGACCAAGATGATGACCGCCCTGCTGGTACTGGAAAGCGGGGCCGACCTGAACGAGAGCATCCCCATCCCGGACAGCCTGACACCGGAGTTCCAAGCCATCCGGGCCAACCGGGGCCACACCATCGGCCTGCAGCCGGGGAGAGTGTCCGCCGCCTCGACATGCTCTACGCCATGCTGGTGCCCAGCGCCAACGACGCGGCCAGCGTGCTGGCCAGCGACGCCGCCGGGGGAGACCTGGCCGCCTTTGCCGCCCGGATGAACGCCCGGGCCAGCCAGCTGGGCTGTACCAACACCCACTTTACCTGCCCCCACGGCCTGTACGATCACAACAACTACTCTACCGCCCGGGATATGGCAAAAATCGCGCTGGCCTGCCACGCCAACGGTACTTACATGCAGGTAGCCAACACGGTGAGCTACACCCTGCCGGCCACCAATATCCACCCGGCCCGGAACATCTCCTCCACCAACCGGCTGCTCAAGCCGGGCAGCGCGTACTACCGCGGCTACGCGCAGGGGATGAAGACCGGCTTCACCACCCAGGCGGGCCGCTGCTTTGTCACCTTTGCCAGCCAGAACGGCCGGACTTACGGCCTTGTCATCTTAGGCTCCAACAGCCAGAATATCTTCCGGGAAGCCGCCGAGCTGTTCGACTGGGCATTCTCAAACCCCGACCTGCAGCCCAAGGCGGCGGCCCCCGAAACCAAAAAGCACTCGCTCTTCTCGTTCTGGCAGAACCTGCTGGGATGATCTGATTCTTTGGGAGGATATGCTCATGCAAACCACATCACTGTTCCGCCGGGCCGCCGCGCTGGCCCTGACCCTTGTGCTGGCCGTCTCGGCCTCACTGGCGGGCTTTGCCGCCTACGACATGCCCATCCAGACCGTGAGCGATACCGAGTCGGTCTACCTGTTCAATCTGAACACGGGCAAGCCCATCCTGGACCAGAACGCCGGGCAGTCCCGCTACATTGCCAGCCTGACCAAAATGATGACGGCCCTGCTCTTTTTGGAGAGCGGCAAGGACCTGAACGAGGAGATCACCATTCCCACCAGCCTGACGCAGGAGTTCAAGGACATCCAGAACGCCAACGGCAGCACCATGAACCTCCGCATCGGGGAGACGGTGCGCCGCATTGACCTGCTGTACGGCCTGCTGGTGGCCAGCGCCAACGACGCGGCCAGCGTCATCGCCAGCGATGTCTCCGGCGGCAACCTGCCCGCCTTTGTCTCCATGATGAACCAGAAAGCCCAGGAACTGGGCTGCACCGGCACCAGCTTTACCTGCGTGCACGGCCTGTATGATTACGGCAATGTCTCTACCGCCGAAGATCTGGCCAAGATCGCCTCCGCCTGCTACGCCAACGAGACCTACATGCAGGTGGCCAACACCCAGAGCTACACCCTGCCCGCCACCAACCTGCACCAGAACGAGCGGGCCATCACCTCCACCAACCTCATGCTCAACCCGGAGTACGCCTATTACCGCGATTACATCCGTGGCATGAAAACCGGCTTCACCACGCTGGCGGGCCGCTGCTTTGTCACCTTTGCCGAAAAAGACGGCCACACCTACGGCCTCGTCGTCCTGGGCTCTGACCTCGATAACATCTACCGCGAGTGCGCGGAGATCCTCGATTGGGCTTTTGCCAGCTTCTCGGACCGCCAGCTGACCGACACCCAAACGGTGCTGACCACGGTGCCCCTGACCAAGTGCCGCAGTGAGGAAGCCGTGGAGCTCTACGCCGCCGAGCCTGTCAGCGGCTACGGCCACGCGGACGATCCGATCACTTATTCGTTCGAGGTGCCGGAAAGCGTCTCCGCTACCGTGAAAGACAACGCCGTCATCGGCAGTGCCACCGTCTATCTGGACGGCTACGAGATCGGCACCGTGGACCTCGTGACCCATCAGGAATATATCTCGGACTTTCGCACCGACCTCAAAGCCACGCTGGAGCTTCTGGCAGCCTCATCCTCATCTTAGCCGTCCTCAGCTTCGCCACCATGGTCATGGGGGGAGGCTCGCTGAACCTCAGCCGCCGCCGCAAGACCCGCAGAAGATAATTTCTTTGATACAGCAAAAGCTGCCGCAAAAAAACGCGGCAGCTTTTTTGATTTTTCAGAGCGTCCGGAACTTTGCGGCCAGCACCGACAGCGTGATCTTGGGGTTGACCTGCGTGGACAGATGCCAGATGGCCGTATCCGCCAATCCAAGGGCCTTACGGGCCGTTTCGCCCTGCACCGGGGAATGTTTGCTGCCCTGCACGCCGGCGGCCGCGGCGGCCCGGAAATCGGCCAGCAGGGCGGTGGCACCAGCCTTGTCTTTTTCGTATCCCGCCAGCAGCACGGCGGCGGCATAGCTGTCCCGGGCCTGTGCGGCCTTTGCCAGGGTCAGCGCCTGCTCCACCAGGGCCCGGCGGTCTTCGTCCCGGGCCGCCGCAAGCACCGTGCCAATGTGGCCGTCAAACAGCTCGCTGTAGAGGGCGGCGTCCTTTTTCTCCACGCCCCGCGCGGTGCAGTAGCGGGCACAGGCCTCCGGGGAGACCGGGGCCACCGCAAAGCTGATGCAGCGGCTCCGGATGGTGGGCAGCACGCCTGCCAGCGAATCTGCCGTCATGATAAAAAGCACGCCCTCGGGCGGCTCCTCCATCACCTTGAGCAGGGCGTTGGCCGATTCCTCATTCATCCGCTCCACATGGTAGAGCAGGACGGCACGGCCCTCCGCCGAGAGGCTGGTGTTGAAGATCTCGGTCCGCATGGCCTTGACCTGGCTGACGAGATACCGCCCGCCGGAGCCCATGCCCGTAATGGAGATGGCCTCCCGGACGATGCCCGTCTCCACCCGGCCGCTGTCACGGTCGCCGGGCTTGCCCACGGCGCGGCAGCACTCGCCCCGCAGCAGGGCCTCGGCAGGCGCTCCGCCTGCGGGGTAGAGATAATCGGCCGCCACGCAGCGGGCCGCAAAGCCCGCGCCCAGCCCCTCCTCGCCCACCAGCAGGAGGCTGTGGGTCATCCGGCGGCTGTCCAGCATCATGCGGACGCTCTTTTTCAGCTCCGCGTTGCCCTCGATCCGGTCGATCATCATCGTCTGTTTTTCCTCTTCCACTGCTCCCGGCGGATCCATGCCCGGACACTGCGGGCAGCCTGCGGGCCAAAGAACGCCGCAAAGCCCACCATGCAGAGCAGATAATTCAGCTTGCCCAGCGGGGCAGCCGTCAGGAAGCTGAACCCCCAGAGCGCCGCCGCGAACAGGCCAAAATACTTCACCCGCACCGGGATGACGAAAAAGAGCAGCACCTGCACCTCCGGGTAGAGCATGGCAAAGGCCAGCAGGAGAGAGAGGGAGAGACAGTAGGTGTCTGCCCAACCCGTGCACAGGCAGGCCAGCACCGCCCCCAGCATCCCCAGCAGGAGATAGAGGTTAAAGCGGAAATCGCCCCACTCTTTTTCCAGTGCCGTGCCGATGAACCAGGTGAAGTAGATGCCCAAAACCACGCTCAGCGGCCCGCCGCCCGAGAACGGCACAAACACAAACGTGATGACCCGCCAGATCTGGCCCGCCAGCAGAGCGCCACGGTCCAGGTTGAGGTAGAACGAAATATACTGGTTGACAAACAGCTCCACTGCATAGACCAGGATCTGACCGCCGATCAGAATGGAGATCAGGTTGGGGATGCAATAGCGGCCAAATTTCCGCTCCAGCTTGGTGATCCAGTTCATAGGCAAACGCCTCCGTGTTTTAAATTTTGCGGCCCGATTTCTGAGAGCCTTTCTGCACACCATTGTATCATGTTTGCCCACGCCATTCAAGAAAATCCCTGCGAGAGTTTGCGGCAGAGAACAGCCCCGCCGCCCGTTTTTTTCCCGCGTTTTATCCCCACTGGAATCATCTTTTAACTTTTTCCACCGGGTTTTCCACTGGATTTGTGAAAAAGAAGCGGGGTTTCCCACAGTGTTTTCCACTTTTTCCACCGAGTTTTCCACCGTTTTGGAAGCGTTCCGTTATACCTGTTGTATTCTTCCAGGCGGATGCTGGAAGCTTTTGGGGAGAAATAGAGGGATTTTTTCTTTTTTCCAAAAGAAAGTCGAGGGCAAAAATTTATTTTTCGAGGCTTTCCGCACCGGGGCAGTTTTCACTTCTCCAATCTGGAATTTTTGAGGCGGCAGTTTTCCACATGGAAGAGAAGCAAAAACGTCATGTTGAAAAGAGAGGGAAAACTCCGGTTTTACCAAAAAAAGAAGCTTCGATGAAACTGAAATGAACCCCAAAAGTTAGACAAAATTTAAAATCAAGCAACCTGAACGGTCTGAATCCTGTATTGCACAGGGCTCAGGCCGTTTAGTTTTAATTTGATTCGGCAGTTGTTGTAGTAATCGATATACTCAACAATGGCCTTTTCGAGCTGTTCAACGGAATCGAATTTTTCCAAATAGAACAGTTCCGTCTTGAGCAAGCCAAAGAAGTTTTCAGCAACCGCATTATCCAGACAAGTGGCTTTCCGGGACATACTTTGTGTAATGCCTTTCGCTC